>CADEDJ010000049.1 GCA_902826055.1 uncultured Nitrosomonas sp.
ACACCTATAGTTATAAATTGTTGTAGATATTGTAAATTTACTTATCTACGAGTCAAGTATACAAGGTCTGAATTTGATAAAAAATACACCCTAATAACGAAAAATAATCAAATAAGCTCATAAAGCGTGCAGATTAAGATTTTGCATGGAAATGCTAAAGAATTTATCCTGAGATATACACAATAAATACTGTGCTATGTGCCTGAAGGTTTGATAAAAACTAAAGATAAGGTATTTTCATGAAGTAATAAAATTCATGCAATCCGTCACAGATCCGATTCAAGTAATACTGCAACTAATGTTTACATTAAACTACGGCTGCAATAGTTCCACCAAAAACATCTTTCAGAGTATCTAGGATGGCATTGATTGCTTTTTGTACGGCATTTAATGTCAGGTGCGTGACAGCAACGAGTACAGATTCACACGCGGTTTTCTGCATCTTAAAAAGAATTTTTCCTGTTTCGGGTGAGTAACCTTGTGTCTTGTCCATTTCATACAAAGTCACATTTTCAACAATCTCAGCCAGTTGGATCGCCATCTTTTTAAACTCGCCAGGAGCGTAGGTTTTTACCGCGTCCCAACCATCCTCAAATGCACCCTCCGCTGCATCGATAATTTTGGTATAAATCTCATCCGCATTAATCTTCAAGGTGCCTCCTTACTGTTTCTTTGCCGCTTCAACAACGGACACAGCGTTAATTGATTGATTTGCAATACTTAATGCCGTTTTGGCAGTAGTAGGCCGCAAACATGAAAGATTGCTTGTTCCGCATTTGTCGGTGTCTTTATGTATCTCTTTCACAAAGGAAAGTTGTTTCTTCACAAGCATTAATAGCCTTTCGTTACATCCATGCGCATTGCCAATTTGCGCATTTTCACTTGATTGTATTTCGGCTGGCATGTCATTCTTAAGCAAAGATTGCACCCGATCAAGCACTCTCTTTTCTAACTTGCAGCCTTTACTTTCTGAAATCGCTGATGCTCTTGCAATCATCACATCCAGCTTAGACTCCAATGCATTGTAAATTCTGAGATTTACCTCATAAGTACCTTCATGAGTACCGGCCAAGTCGCCCATATTTTTTACGTGTGTATTGAATTGTTCCGCAAATTCGGTAATTCCTCTATCGATCACTTCATCATAATCACTGATCAGCCTAATTCCAGCGCAACCATTCAGCAAAGCTATCAGAGTAAAAACTAAACAAAAATTTCTCATAGCTCTTCCTTATTTAAACCACGCCTTGTTGCTGATTAAAATCGATGGAAAATAATCCATAAAATCCTTTATTATCGCTTTTGCTTTAAAGTAATTAGCTGTAGTTGCGAATACTTTCAATATATCACGATGAGACTGTCGGAGGATGCTTGCTGATATAGTCAATTATGTCACCCACACTGCGAAGGCCGCGGACTTCCTCTCCATCAAAATTGACGCCAAAAGCTTCTTCAGCGTCAAACAGAAGCTGAACCGTATCCAGGGAATCAAATCCGAGATCTTCCAAGCGGGAAGCGGTAGTAATGCCGGAAGCATCGACTTTTTCAGCTTTAGATGCAATAAATTCTATGACTTTTGTTTCGAGCTCTGCTATATCCATGATTAGGCACCTGTAATTAAAGATTTGTAAAAACAATACTGGCATTATTACCGCCGAATCCAAATGCATTGCACATGCCAACTTGCACTTTTTTCTGGATCGCGAAGTTAGGCGTATAGTTCAAATCGCATTGCGGATCCGCCTCATCGAGATTGATGGTAGGATGAATGGTGCCGGTATGCAGCGACATGATGGTTGCAATGCTGCCGATTGCTGCTGATGCGCCTATACTGTGACCAATCATTGATTTGGTTGCACTGATAGCAATCTCCCAAGCATGCGCCCCGAAAAGCTGCTTGATCGCTTTGGTTTCTATGACATCACCCAGCGGCGTAGAAGTCGCGTGTGCATTAATATAATCGACCTGGTCTGACGTAAGACCAGCATCTTCAATCGCAGCTTGCATCGCTGCTACTTGTCCATCCATATCAGGCGCAACAATATGTGTAGCGTCGCAAGCACAACCATAGCCAGCAAGCTGGGCATAAATCTTTGCTCCTCGCTTAATGGCTTCTTCTTCCTTTTCCAGAATTAGTATACCCGCCCCTTCACCCATAACAAAACCATCGCGTCCTGTGGCAAAAGGCCGTGAAGCACGTGACGGATCAGCATTGAAGCCAATCGATAACGCTTGCAATGCTTCGAAACCCGTCATGGTCAATGGTAAGACGCAAGCCTCAGCACCTCCGGTAACTACAGCATCCGCTTTTCCAGAACGCAACAAATCAAGCGCCATACCGATCGCATTCGCACCTGAAGAACATGCCGTACTGCAAGTCAAATTTACACCTTTCAGTCCGTATTTCGTCGCTATCCAAGCAGCAGCAGAATTGGCCATGATGCGAGGCACGGAAAATGGCGGAATGGATTTTTTCTGCAGTCTTCGTGTTGCTGAGGACTCAAATGTCGAAAAACCACCCATTCCAGATCCAAGACTAACTGCCAAACGGCGCGGCTGATAGCTATCAAGGCTACCGGCATCTGCCATCGCTTGACTCGCAGCCTGCAACGCCAACTGCGTGAATCGATCAGTTTGCTCCACTTGCTTCGCAGATAAAAAATCGGCTGGATTAAATTCAGTGATCTCTCCTGCAACACGAGAATGCTGACTCGACGCATCAAAACTCCGGATACTCGTTATGCCACTGACACCATTAATGGCAGCATTCCAGAACTGATCAACACCGGTACCAATCGGAGAAACAATCCCCATTCCAGTAATAACTACACGCATACAAATTAAATTCAAACAGAGGGTCTAAAGGCAGGATATTGTAAAAATACTTATGCTGATGAATATACTGAAAGCAAGATGGGCTGTCAAACGTGCAGGTTACATTGAAATAAATTGTGCAAGTTTTAGAAATAGATTCGATGATTCTTTTATCGTTAGTAGTTGCGCCTACTACAACTAACGGCATAAAAAGATTACGAAGGTTTTTTCTGATTCAAAAGATTATTGCTTTTAAATACTTATCCGCTATTGATAGGATAGTATGTTCTGCTATGCAATATTATTAAGTTACTAATACAACATATATTGTTTTTATAAAAACAATCTACTATACTTCTAATCAAGAAATCCCCAGTGATAGAAAAAATGAGCGCTATTCTCGAGCAACAAATCGCGGCAACACAGGATCGTAGGGCATTAGCCAAAATGATCATGACACTGCTTGATCATTGGAAGTTAACCACCGAAGATCAAGCAGTGCTCTTAGGTATAGCTCCCAATAACCGCGCCGCCCTCACCCGTTATCGCAAGGGCGAGCCTATCGGCAGCAGCCGGGATCAATATGAACGAGTTGGTCATTTATTGGGTATACACAAAAACCTACGTTTACTTTTCCCGCATAATCGGGATCTGGCCTATCGCTGGATGTCCACTCGCAATAAGGCGTTTGATCACCGCACACCAGTAGAAGTAATTAAAGAATGGGGATTTGCTGGTTTGCTGATGGTGCGGTCTTATCTAGACCGATCACGTGGTGTTTAATGGCTTGCATTCATGAATCGGCTGTTCTCAGATATCCGATTGGCAGAAATTCGCCAGGATGCGATCCGCAATATTGTTTCGCTTAGAGCATCACAAGATTTATTCGACGATCTGACTGATAATCCGCAAGAATGGTTGCTGGCGCAACACATAGAGGCAGAAGTCAAACCTCCATCATACCGCTCGCATACACCCGTGATCGATCGTCCGTTCGAAGATGCGGTGTGGTTCAATGCCATTACCTGGCCATTCAAGCATTGGCAAACCAGCCGATTCTCGGATGGTTCATTTGGCGTTTGGTACGGTAGCGATTCGATGGAAACAACCATTTACGAATCCGTTTATCACTGGTACCGGGGCTTGCTCAGCGACGCTGGCTTTGAATCGGAGAGTGTCAGCATTGAACGCAAAGCCTATACGGTCGCCTGCAACGCAGCATTACTGGATTTTCGTCCGTTGGTGCAAAAAAAATATCCGGATCTAATTCACAAAATCGATTACACCTTTGCCCAGTCGATCGGCGCAAGAATTCACCGTGAAGGCCATCCAGGTCTACTCACCCATTCAGCGCGCCACCCCAAAGGGGAAAATTATGTGATTTTCAATCCTGCGGTTTTATCTAACCCCAGACACCATAGCTACCTAACCTATCGGCTTGTTACGCAACAGATCCTGATTGAAGATGCACTGGGAAACACCAAGCTAACCATATCCACCAACAATCTTTGACTGTTTACAGTGCAAGCAACCGCGAACTTGTGCTATACCTATTAATATTTATAAACGCTCGATCCATCCGTGAATTGCCCGCTTGGCTGCGCACAATATAATACGCGGCCAAAGACAGTTTTATACGCAAATTGCGGCCGCCGCTGCCATGTCAGTAGGAATTGCTGCGCTGCTTTTTCAGATTCCGGACAACCAACAAAATCTGGAAATTGACCCAGAACATCCCGGTAGTACCCTTCCCGCTGCCAGTAATTAACATGGATGCCATCCCAGCCAAACCACCTTGGTGGCTGCTCGTATAAGTTGAAATGCCGCTGCGCCGCCATATCAACCAATCCCGCGTGAACTGTTTTGGCGCGGCTGATTGTTTCATCTTTGCTTAATTGGCAAGAGGGATAAAAAAGAGTGCGAAAGATCGTATACCGGCGCTCGGATAAACATTCGACCGGCGCCATCGGTAGATTGGTCACGACAACTTGCGCAGATTGTTGCTGCAATCCTGCGATACACGACTCCACCGCCTGCAAAATCCGCTCAGGCGCAACGCCGTACAAAATATCGTTGCCGATATCCGTCAGCAACGCCACCGTGGGGCACGACTCCATCTCATGCAATTGCTGCCACAAACCACACGCTGCAATTCCCGGCAAACCACGTCCTAGCATTTGACTCGATACGCCATACGCCCGCCCATGCCCAACAGCCGTCAAAATCTCGCTCGGCCCGCCAAAGCGCTGCTGCATTAACTGGATAACCAAACGCAGCGATAATGTAAGGTTACTGGCACCGAGCAGGATGATGCGGTTGGCGGATTGTGCGGGAGGATGTACGGCCATTTACGGAAATATGGATAGATAACAAAGAAAACCTGTGGATTTTCCGATTGAATCACTTAATTCTCTAACGATACACTGTCCGGCACACCAAAACGGCGGCGCTCGTCCTTAGTCAATTCCCGGCCAACTCGACTTCGAAGGTCTGTTTCAATTTTTTCAATGGAAGCACAAACATCACAAGGCAGCAAGCGCGCGGTACCATCGCCTGTAATAAGAATAAATTTACCATCGGGAGAGAATTTTGCATCTACCACAACTAATTCTCCTTCTAAATGAATAACTCGCAACTGTTTCCCAGTAACAACATCCCATAAGCGAATCCCTGGTTTTCCACGTACTTTGATGCCAGTATCATCTGTAGTAATGATCGTTCTTCCATCAGGGGAAAAATGCATATGATATCGATACGCTTTAACTTCATGTAAGATGTTTAACTGCTCACCTGAAGAAGCATCCCACAAGTGCGCTCTGTCACCATCTCCTTCTTTCGTAAGAATAATTTGACCATTGAGAGAAAATTCACCAAATAAAATAGAATCATTATGCCTACCTAAAGTGAACCTCTGTTTAGCAGTCGCTGCGTCCCGCAACTGTACTGAATCGGGTATAAGAGTACTTATAAGAATATTTTTCCCATCAGGTGAAAATTCCGCTTCAACATTAGGATTGTGGACTGGTAAGGTTAAAATTTGTTTACCAGTTTTAGTATTCCATAAACGAACAGTCCCATCGTAGCTTGCCGTAATGATTGCTCTTCCATCTGGAGAAAATCCCGCACTACGAATTGAATCCTCATGTCCTGCAAAAACCTGCAATTCCTTGCCGCTTGTAGTATCCCATAAACGAACGGTATGATCTTTTCCACCAAATGTAACAATAGCTTTTCCATCGGGAGAAAATTTTGCTTGGCCTTGATCATGAAGAACTTGCAATTCCTTACCGTTGATGCTCCATACACGTACTGATCTGTCATTACCACCAATAAGTTCAGGATGATGCATACTTGTTGTTAGAAAGATTTTCCCATCTGGGGAAAATTCTGCATCAGTAACTGGCTTATCTTTACCACCAAACTCGAGTAATTCCTTTCCGGTAGCTATATTCCATAAGCGAGCAGTGGAATCTTCTGCTCCTATTGTAAGAATAGTTTTGCCGTTCGGTGAAAATTGTGCACTATAAATTTTTTTATCTTGTTCACCAAAAACTTGAAATTCATTATTTTCAGTTGGTACATTCCATATACGCGCAGTGCTATCTCCATCTTTACCAACTGAAAGGATTGTTCTTCCATTAGGGGAAATATATACGTTATGAGCCCCATGCTCATGACCAATAAAAACATGCAACTCCATTCCTGTAGCAACATCCCACACACGAATTGCAGAATCACGATTATTTTTATCATATATTAAAGCAAGATGATCGTCATACCAGCCTGTAGTGATAATCCACTTTCCATTAGGAAAAAATTGTGCGTCAGCAACTGGCTTATCATTTCCTTGCAAAACATGTAATTCTTTCCCGGTAGCGATATCCCACAAACGTACGTTACTCCCACTTTGTTCTTCAGTAAGAATAGTTTTTCTATCTGAAGAGAATTGTGCACGGACAACCGGCTCGTCGTGTCCTCCTAAAATCAGCAATTCTTTCCCGGTAGCGGTATCCCACAAACTTGCAGTGTTTTCCCTACTTATTATGAGGATAGCTTTTCCATTGGGAGAAAATTGTGCTAATAAATAATTTTTATCACCACGCCTAGGCAAGGCCTGCAATTGCTTTCCGGTGAAAACATCCCATAAATAGGCTGTTCCAGAACGATTGGTTAAAACTTTTTTCCCATCCGGTGAGAATGATACATATGTATGCCCATGCAAAACATGCAATTGCTCACCATTAGCGGTATCCCATAGGACAGTCTTATCATTGCTTGTAGAAACAATTGTTCTACCATCTGGAGAAAATTGCGCATCACTACGTATATAATTTTTGTGCCCATCTAAAATATGCAATTGCTTGCCGGTGGCGGTATCCCATAAGCGCATGTCTATATCTTTACCTACAGAGAGGATTACTCTTCCATCAGGTGAGAATTTTGCACTATAAACTGATTCCTCATGACCGTGCAAAATGTGCAGTTGCTTACCGGTGGCACTGTTCCATATCCGGATAGTTTTATCCTCACTTGCGGAAACGATTGTTCTACCATCTGGTGAAAATTGTGCACTTTCTACTCTATCCTCATGCCCAGATAAGACATGTAATTGTTTTCCGGTAGGAGTATTCCACAAGATTACAGTATTGTCTCCTCCGGTAGTTAAGATAGTTTCTCCATCAGGCGAAAATTGCGCGGTATAAATCTTATCTTCATGCCCGCGCAATACATGTCGGTAATTGAACGTTGCATATGCATAGCGAAGGTGAGCTTCTGCTTTTGGAACATTACTAATCTGTCGAGCAGTTAAAGCAAGCAGCAAACTTTGATCAGGTGCAATTTTGGCAAGGTTTTCCGCAACACCAATTAATTCTGCTGCTTTGGCGTCGCGCGCCATTTTTTCTGCACGTATCTTTTCATTATCTGCATGAAGCCATAGCCCTATCGAAAGGATTGCGAAAATAATCGCAACACCGGCAGCTGCAATGGCAATAACGCTTCTGCGCCGGCTTGCCTTGGCAAAAGCTTGCGCTTGTAATTTTTCTTTTTCAGCTCGTTCAGCCGTTTCGCGTTGATTACGCGCTTCCACCCTGAGTAATCTGTTTACCGCTTCGTTTTTCTCTTGTTTCAACCGCTCGTGTTCAATTTTTGCTTGATTCAAGCGATGCATGCTGGTTTCAATGTAAGCATCCACATGAGAAAATACTCTTTCATTGACATAACGAGTTACCCACAGCTGCGGATCAGTACGACTGTGCACCCGATCGCGCCACCGCTGTGCGCGGATACAATCGTTTTCATCGAGCCAGCCGCCACCATAGTGTTGGCGTAGCGCACGTTGTTGCCACTCTCTCAGTTCGCTGATATCGAGCGCCTCTTCCTTGAGCCATTGCTGGAACAGATGCCATTGACGAAACAGGCTTTCATGGCTGATATCGATTTGCGTTTCAGCATGAATCGGCTCATGGAATGGCGGCAGCAAAAAACCTACCTGTTCAACACGAAACTTATCCAGGATGGTTTGCAGATCGGAATGCACATCTTTACCGAGCAAATCAGTCAATTGCTGCATTGTCTGCGGCCGCCGCACGTCACGGCCATCGCGGTTTTCCACCAGCGCCAGGAACATCTGTTGGGCAAGTAGTTGCTGTTTCCCGGTCAACGTTGCAAAAATGCTTGAAGCATGATTGTCGATGGTAAACACTACTTTGGCCGCGTTGCCGGCCTGTTCCGAGTGATGAGGTGCGCATACGGCTTCAAAATCAAGCATGTCGATACGGTTGCGCCCCGCGTCCTTGGCGTGATTCCACATGCGCAGCAACGCGTGTTCAAGAATCGGCAACTCATCGTCTCCACCGAGCGTGTTGATGAGGCGGGTAACCAATACCAGATCGATATCTCCGCCGACCAGCGCCAGCGGCGAAGCGATAATCGATTTGAGCGGATCGGGTCCCAGCCGCGGCGTCAGGTACAGCCCGCTGTTGATGGCTTCGGGTAAACCAAAGAATGCCACACAATTACCGAGGAAATCGGAGCGCATCGTCATCACGACGTAAATCGGCACATCCTCGGAAGCAGTACGCAATAACAATTGGATGAAGGCTTCCGCTTCATCGCTATTTTTCTGGCGATAACGGAAGATTTCCTCGAATTGATCGACAACCAGCAGAAGCGCCTCGTTGCCAAAGCACTCAGCACGTTGGCGGTATTGCTCGGTCAACGCCAGCGGACTAACGGCCAAAAGTGAACATAGTGATGCTTCCGCAGTTGCGCGGTCAGTGTTGTTATCGATCCAGCGCGGATCTTCCGTCAGCGCATGCACTAGATTATGTAACGGCGCATCCCCTGGCTTGAAAGTATAAACTTTCCACTGAAAACCAACTGATGCCAATGCGCCGCGATGCAACGCCGGAATCAACCCGGCGCGAACCAGTGACGATTTACCCGTGCCCGAAGCACCTAATACCGAAATAAAACGTTGCTGATTACCTAGTTTTGCGAGTAAGTCGCGTACATGATGATCGCGGCCAAAAAATATTAAGGCATCCTTTTCGTCAAAAGGACGTAAGCCCACATAAGGTGCCGGCAAGGCAAGCGTAATACGCTTCATTGCGATAACCCTTGCAAAAACGCGAGCAGATTATGTTCATTGACCGGCACTACGTCTTCCGAATCAATACCAAATACGCTGATTACATCACCCTCATGCAAGTAAACACCCCAACGCACCAGCGGCAGATTCGCTTCGGCAATCTGATTGAGAAAAAATGTCAACCGGCTGAACGCCGTTGCGTACTTATTCGGGTCGGTATAAATGGTCATGCCCACCAAACAAGGACGCAAAAATTCTTTAATGTCCAATCCGTTATTACCCAGCGGCGCATTAAGCGGGACAGAACGGATGTCATAGTGTTGCTGTTTGATAGTAGCGCGTAATTTCTGGTTCACCTCAGGCTGACTGGCCAGATCATCGATAAAAACAATTTTCTTGCTGCCTATCGGTAATGGATGGTCTTGTAAGGTTTTGGCAATTTTTTCGCGTTTTTCCTGCTGTGCCCGCAAATAATCGATGATTTCCGCTTTGAAATTTTCCAGATTGATGGCACGGATAAATTCGGTGGCAAATAGCCCGGCATGCGCTGGATCGGAAATTTGACCGGCTCCAGGCAGTTTCTGGCACCATTGCAGGATCGGCTTTTTTGTTGCAAGCGCAAGCTGGAATTGCAGTTGCGGCAACGGCGCAGCGAATCCTTTGCCTTTGCGCCCCGCCACGGGTGACAGCAACTGCACGAAACATTCACTGTTGCCAAGATCGGCAGCAAAGGTTGTATCGAATTCCTGCGATGTCAAGCCAACATAGTCGCCATCGGGAAGTACTGTGATGCCTTCAGCTTGCAACGCCAATTTGACTTCATTGCGCTGCGACTCGAGATCATCCGTCACATCCGCTAACAAGACTGCGGCGCCGGGAGTTTTGGCATTTTCTGCTTCGGCATGTGCAGCTTTGCTTTGTGAAGCTTGAGTGCCATGTATTAAACCAGACGAAGCTTGATCATGGCGCAGGCGTCCATCCATTGCAGTTCGCAATTCATTGAGCATGAGCCAATAATGCTTACTTGCTTTTTCTCCGCTTTCTTGCGGCGTCGGGTAGCCAGACAAAATGGGGGCGCTGGTATCCGTCGGTTGAAGCCAGAATTTCGCCTGGATAAGATGTTTGCGTAACTTTAGAATGTTTTCCGGTACATTGACAAACTCGTCAAAAGGAAAAAGCTCCACCACAAACACATCAGATGGTTTTTCGGTATCACTGGAATGAGCTTGAATGAAGTGCTCCAGTTCTTTACCGCACCACTTGGAATCAATGTAATTTTGTGACAGGAGCAATATCAATAATCGGCTGTTTCTAACCTTGGTAATCAAGTCGTCACTAAATTCATCACCCGGTTTTAACTGGTGATCGATGAAAAGTTTTTTCTTGCGCACATTAGGGCCGGTATTCAGATTCGCTGCCAGTGCGGTGACCCAGCCTATATCTAGGGTGGCATTCTGGGGAATTTCATTATCAGCATGCGCATAGCTGACAAAAACGTCGTAACTTTCGTTTGGCACGTATCCTCCGATACCCTTTACACCGTTCAGTTAATTTTTCTGACTGTTGTCAGATAGGGTGTAAATATTAGCAGTTAGTCGGTGCTCTATAAACATGATTCAAATTCGGGGTTTCGATTGGATCTTCACCGGCTTACAAAAATATGAGCAATCATTCGATCAGGAATGATTGCTCATGCCGGTTAAAGCGAACAAAAACTCGTCACATCATGATTCACCGCTAACGGTCGAATTCCCATCGGACTGTTTCTTTATCTAACCCTTCTAAATAAAACCTTTAACTGTCGTCATAATTATCCTCCGTCGGATTTTTTTATTGCATAGTATTGTGGTCAATACGAACCCACGTGCGTATTCAATCCAACAGCGGTTATCCTAACCCAAATTCAAATACTCCCCTTCTCGACTTTTACCCGATGCCACATTTACAAACCATTCCTGTCACAATCGCCTGCTGGCCATTCTCAGACGCTGTAAACTTTCGTCACCAGTGGCCAAAAAAACAAAAATATGCTCGGCACCGGTTTTTTTATCGTAATAATGTGCTGCGCAGCCACTTAAACCACTCACTGTCATATTATTGCCAGTTCTGTTTTACAACGTTTAAACAATCGCTTGTCCTTCTTCAAATTTATCTCTGACGTTGGCAAGAATTAATCCAGTCGCCAGTTGATAATGCGGTCTATCCTTAAATTTTTTCCAATGACCGCCCCACTCGAGTTCATTACTTAATCCTACCTCAGCAGCCTTGTCATACAGTGATGACTCGCCAAGATAAAGCCCATCTTGGAATATTCCGATGTCCCAAGCTATCCCAAAATTGTGATTACTCTGCCCACCTTTTGCATGGGTTACAATCGGCTTAGGGCTGCCAAAACGGCCTTGCCGGTAGAGTGCATCTTGCTCAGCATAGGTTCGAGTGCCTGAAATGATGCGCGCATCAAAACCAGCATCGCGAACTTTCTTTAGAAATATCCGCGCGGCTTGTTGTGCCATTGGATGCAAGCTAGTGATATTTCTTTCGCTACGAGCATCAAATTTACTAAGCGTTTCAGCAATTTCTACCGTACGCGCTTCAAATGCATTTAACGCAGCATCCGTTTTCTTGCCATAAATGCCGTCAAGTTCTGCTCCATAAAACCCTGCACTTTTCAAAAAGCGTTGTAAAAAAAGTGTATCTTGCTCAAATAGTTGAAAACTCATTCCAGTCTCCTCTCTGGTCTTACGCTAACCGTTTAACAATCGTTAAAAAAGAATTTATGCACGCTTCATTTGATGATATTTTTAGTATCAATCATCATTCGGCAAGTCATTATGCTGTGCAAAACGACACTGCCGCTATGACTTTTCTCACAAAAACATGAAAATTTCAGGCATTAGCGAAACTTTGAATAACTGTCATTTCGAGCTTAGAAAAAATTTACCGTGATGTTTCATAAAGATTGCTTATTGCGTCCGGATTAACCAATGAGGATTGTCCATAAGATTTTAGGTTGTTTCCTAATACTGTTCATAAACACTATCATTCAGGCACAACAACCCCAATCCACCCAACCCATCACGCTGGATACCATCAACATCACCGCCACCCGCAGTGAACGCTCACCAGCACAGATTCCTAATAGCATCACGCAGATTAAACGCGATCCACAGCAGGGATTTCAACCGGGTGCGACGCTGGATGAGTTTGCGCGTGGCACGCCGGGAGTTTTCTTCCAGAATCAATATAATTTCACGCAGGATTTGCGCATTGCGATTCGCGGCTTCGGCGCGCGGTCGCCGTTTGGCGTGCGCGGTATTCAGATGCGCGTCGATGGCATTCCGCAGACTTTGCCGGATGGGCAAACGCAACTGGATTCGATCGATCCATCGCTGATCGAGCGTATGGATATTGTGCGCGGCCCTTCAGCGGCGTTATATGGCAATGCATCCGGCGGATTGATCGACATCACCACGCGCGAAGCACCGCCAGAGAAATTCGTCATCATGCCGCGCCAGGTATTTGGTCAATACGGTTACCTCAAATCTGAACTGTTCATGGGCGGCCGTAGCGGAAATTTCGGCTACAGCCTGTTTGGTTCCCACTTACAGCAAGACGGCTGGCGCGATCATAGTGCGACGCAAAATACTTCTTCACAAGCCAAACTGAATTTCCAACCCGGAGATAATTCCGATTTGATGCTGGTATTCCGTGAATTTTACTCACCATTATCAAAAGATCCGGGTGCATTAACCGGCAGCGAAGCGCGCGACAATCCCCGGCAAGCTTCCGCGCGGAATATACAGTACAACGCCGGAGAAGAAATCCGGCAGGAAGATATGGGCACGCGTTTCCGTTACAGGCCATCGACCGGTAAGGAATTTACCGTGACCGCCCATCTCCTGCATCGTGATTTTCAAAGCCGTCAGCCGTTCTTTGACGGCGGCTATGTGCAATTCGACCGCTGGGTCGGTGGATTGATGCTGCAGTTTACCAACGACCACATAGTGTTTAATCGCCCTAATCGCTTCTTAGCCGGCGTCGATTACGGCGTACAGAACGATGACCGGCAACGCTTCAACAATAATTTCGGCACTCGGGATGCGTTGAATCTCAGCCAAATCGAGCGTGTACAAAGTGTCGGACCGTTTTTCCGCAATGAATGGAACATGAGAGATAAGCTCGATCTGGTCATCGGCGGCCGCTGGGATTGGTTGCATTACCAGGTAAAAGATGCCTTCAAAACGGATGGCAATCAATCAGCTTCGCGCACGGTATCACAAGCCAGCGGTTCAGCCGGGTTGGTTTACCATGTTACCGGGCAACAGCAAATTTACGCGCATGTCGCTTCCGTTTTTGAAGCACCGACCACAACGGAGTTGCTTAATAATCCCGCAGGAAAAGGCGGGTTCAATCCAAATTTGAATGCTCAGACATCGCTCAGTAATGAACTCGGTTTTCGCGGCAATACGGCAGGATTTCAGTACGACACTGCGGTATTTTTCATCCGCACTTGGGACGAAATCACGCCATTTGAACTGGCTTCATCGCCAGGCCGGGCTTTTTTCCGCAACGCCGGTCAATCCCGCCGTATCGGTGTGGAAACGCGTCTGGCCACACCCGAATGGAAGGGGCTACGTGGTGAAATTAGTTATACCTATTCCAATTTCGAATTTGAAAGATACGTTGTCAACGACAGCAATCTGAAAGGCAATATTTTCCCCGGTATCCCAACACATCGTTGGGAAGGATTGCTGCGTTACGCGCATCCCCTGGGTTTTTTCGGGCAAATGCATGTGCAGCGTGTGGGTGAATTCTTTGTTAATGACACGAACACCGCAACCAATCATGCATACAATCTCGGACAATTGTTGCTCGGTTGGGAAACGAAGCGCAATTGGATCGAAGGTTCATTATTCTTCGGTATCAATAACTTATTCGACGCGCAATACAACGCCAATACCCGCATTAATGCCGCTCTGGGACGCTATTATGAACCCGGCCCGCCACTTAATTTATTCGGCGGAATACGTGTACGCATTGTATTGTTTTAGAAGGTTTTTATTGTTGCAATTGGTATTTTCTGAATTGAAATATTTTTTGCCATATTTCTTTTGATGTGATAAAACGTCACACTTATACATGCAACCTAATGAATAGGCTTAATAAAATTTTTAACATGGCTCTTAGGCTTTTTGGTACGCAATGTTCTCAAAAAACTATGGAGAGAAGAAATAAAAATGCTTAAAGACGCTCAGAAAGACCAACAAACAATTACTACTGATGGCAAACAAACACGCACTCTACTGGAAGGTGTAAAACAAAAAGAAGTTTCCAATATTATTACGCGTAACGGTGTCACAACCGAATTATTTCGTCCGGAATGGGCTGTTGGCCCGGATAAGATAGGTCACATGATTCATGCCATTTTACGCGCTGGCGCGATTAGCGCTTGGCACATGCATGAACATCAAATGGATACATTTTTTGTCACTAATGGTGCGATCAAGTTGGTACTATTTGATGATCGTGCTAATTCCAGCACGCGCGGCGAAATTAATGTGCTTCATCTTAGCCGCATGCGACCAACATTGATTACCGTTCCACCAGGTATCTGGCACGGTTTGCAAAATCTTGAGAATTTGGAAAGCAGTTTCATCAACTATTTTGATCGTCCTTACGATTACTCAAACCCGGATGAGTGGCGATTACCATCGGACACTGACAATATTCCCTATCGGTTCTAGGAGTCTATCGAACGTAAACAATCTGAAAAACCAAATGGAGGGGTGAATACAGATTTCTCTATTTTTAAGCGTATAGCAGGTCGGTATATAATGAAAAATCAAGAATAGGCTAGCTATTATGCCATTTGCATTAGTTAACTTTACATCCGACAGACGTCTAATTATTAATATTCGATTCTAACTTGCCGATAGTTCTGATAATTACAAAACTAGGGGCAGTTCAATGAGCTATGGTAATGATTTTGTTCTAACGCTATTTACTAATAACCCGGATCTTGCACAAGCTGGCGATAGTGCAGGCATCAACCGGATTGGCCTGGATTTGGAAAGAATTGGCAAAAAACGCCGTCAAGATGCAAATAAGGCTTGGATTTCCAATCACCAGAAGCATGAATTACAGATTATCCGCGATCGGTTAACACACGCAGCCTTATTTGCTCGCACTAACCCGATACATGCAGGCTCCCGCCGTGAAATCGATTACCTGCTGGATCAAGGTGTCGCTGTACTTATGTTGCCAATGTTCCGCACTGTAAAAGAGGCGGCTACTTTCATAGACCTGATTAATGGTCGTGCACATGTCTCCTTACTTGTTGAAACAGCAGCAGCAGCAATGCGTCTGCGCGAAATCATCAAGCTTCCGGGTATTGATGAAATACACTTCGGCCTGAACGATCTATATTTAGATATGAAATTATCCAATCATTTCGAAGTCATCACTTCCGGTTTGCTGGATATGCTCGCGGATATCGTATCGTCTGCAGGAATACCTTTTGGATTTGCCGGTATTGGCCGCGTGGATGATAGTCGTTTGCCCATACCAGGAAATCTAATTTATGCGCAATACCCACGTCTAGGTGCAACGCGGGCATTAGTTTCACGTGTATTTTACTCTCCCGACTTTCGTGCACTGAATCTCACCCATGAAGTAAACGCTGCACGTATCGCATTGGATCAATGGCATCAAGCCGGCACCACAGCGCAAACCGTTGCACTGGCATCACTACGAACAAAAGTAACGACTTGGGCTGCTTAATCGGTTTCCTAGCATAGCCTTATGAATAAACCTCGGCTCATTTTCTACGATAGCTCACGCGTTTATTACTCAAGTTATTACCTCAACGGCTTTAATGAACTTAGAGAAGCAGGAAATCTACACATGAGCATCTCTCATACGATACCTGCACAATTCAAATCAGCCTTACAAAACAAAGATTGGCAACATTTGTTGTTTACAATGCATCTTTTCAAGTATCGGAAAGGTGAAAAAGAATATTTTTTTTGCATTGACACACACGACAGCAACGATATAGATGTTCACACTCGTAGTGGAGGCTATCATTTGCCACTCTTGCAACAAGTCGATGCGTATTTCAAGGTTAACTTCAATCCCGAAATCATTGCACGCACACCAATACTTAAAGTTTTTGATAGCAAAATCTACAGTATCCCTCAATTCTTTCCATTAAAGCCATCGTTGCCTTTCTCGTTGAGCCACAAACTGGCACTGCCTTCCAAGTGGTTTGGATATACACCGGGTTTAAGTTACATTCAACCTTACGACGGCCATTTGTCAGAAGCAAAATATCGCTTGCGTGATCTCAAAAATTTTCCGACTTTGAAACAAGTGATTGCCTACCGCAAGGCTCCGAAAAATATCGATATATTCTATGTAACCAGTTATCGTCATCAAGAACGGCATGAAAAGATTATGCAACACCGGCTTCGAGTGATGAAAAAGCTTGCTGACATACCGACATTAAACACGGTAAAAGGATTTACAAGCTATCACGCACTACCTGAAGAATATGTCCATGAATCACGGCAGCGCCTGAGTCAAATGGAATACCTTGAAACACTCGCTCGATCGCGAATTGTTATTTATACCCAAGGCATTGAAAGCTGCATTTCGTCAAAATTTGGTCTCGCAATGGCGCTTGGTGTCACGGTTGTTGGTGAACCCTTAGCCAACAATCCGCAGATGCTGACAACTTACCCGCATTTAAAAGAGCAATTCGGCTACACCGATCCGGATGAACTGGTCAATCAGGCAATCCGCCTAGCCAACGATCCGGATAAAACGCAAACACTTGGCACCCTCAATGCTGCCATGTTCGATCAGTATTTAGCACCACGCCCAAGTGCAAACTATGTACTGCAAATTCTTGATAAAATTCCGCTCCTAAAGAATAAGTTGCTGATCTCATCCATGAACAGTTGAGGAGAACTGGTAGGGATGGTACATTAAAAAACTTGAGTAACAACTCTCGGCACCGGACAATGAAACATCAATTTAAAATTACCCTAGCAATTATTATCTTTGGGATTTTCTTTTCGTCTACTACTTATCCGCAGCGCATTCAAACCGAATTCGAAGTCAAATTGATCGCAGATGGACTGCAATTTCCTTGGGGAATGGCATTTAAACCGGACGGCAACATACTGGTAACAGAACGTATCGGTCAATTGCGCATTATTACGTCTGATGGAAAAGTGTCTGAACCAGTCAAAGGTGTTCCTGCAGTATTCAATCACCAACAAGGCGGTTTGCTCGATGTCGCATTAGATCCGGATTTTGAGAAAAATCGCCTGATTTATCTATCGTATGCAGAACCTGAAGGTACTAAGGCGAGTACTGCAGTTGCACGAGCCGAACTTGTCGACGGCCGATTGGAAAAATTGCAAGTGATATTCCGCCAATTACCTAAAACAGAAGGAGGGGTGCATTTTGGCTCGCGCTTGGTATTTGCACGCGACGGTAATCTTTTTATCACTTTGGGTGACCGCGGGAGTTATTCAGATGAATCTCAATATGTGAATAATTATTTTGGCAAAATTATCCGCATCCGTCCGGATGGCTCAGTGCCTGCTGACAATCCTTTTGCCAAAAACCCGCAAGCAAAACCGGAAATTTGGTCATTTGGTCATCGTAGCGTGCAAGGTGCCGCCATTCATCCTAAAACGGGCGAGTTATGGATTCATGAGCACGGCCCTAAAGGCGGTGATGAAATCAACATTCCGCAAGCCGGCAAAAATTACGGTTGGCCCAAAGCCAGCTATGGCATCCATTACAGTGGCATGCCAATCAAAGATGAGCATGCCGAACAAGGTTTTGAAGAGCCTATTCATTATTGGACACCTTCAATTGCGCCATCCGGCATGGTGTTTTATACCGGCAACCATTTTCCGGTCTGGCGCGGTAGTTTATTTGTCGGCGCATTGGCAGGCAAGCATGTCGTCAGATTACCAACAGATGGTAAAAAAATCCTGGGTGAAGAACAATTGTTGACGCAAACCGCTCGCTTCCGTGATGTAGAACAAGGACCGGATGGTGCATTATATTTTTTGACTGATGAGCAAAATGGCAAATTGTTGAAACTTGTACCCAGGCACTAAGTTAGCTTGAAAACCCGTAGGGAACACTTTCAAATACTTGAAAGTGAAACATATGCTTCATAAAACTAGGCTAAAATGTGCCACTTTTTATTGCTAGAACTCCTATTTTCTTGACAATTGCCATTGATGGACACTATCGACCTTAGAAACCCTACGTTATATATCAACCGTGAATTAAGTCTGCTTGAGTTTAACCGGCGTGTGATTGAGCAGGCAAAAGACGAAAGCTTACCGTTGCTGGAACGATTGCGGTTTTTGTGCATTGCCAGCACTAATCTCGATGAATTCTTTGAAATTCGCGTTGCCGGTTTGAAACAACAGGTTAAATATGGTTCGATACAAACTGGCGCAGATAATCTATCACCTGCAGAAGTACTCACACGCATCAGTGAAACAGCGCATCAATTCGTGCAAGAGCAATACAGCGTATGGAACGATATGATTATTCCCGCATTAGCGAAAGACAAAATACGATTGCTACGCCGCTCACAATTGAAGCTTCAAACTACTCGCTGGATACATCGTTACTTCAAAAATGAGGTGTTACCGGTATTAAGTCCGATCGGACTGGACCCGGCACATCCCTTTCCACGCGTACTGAATAAAAACCTCTATTTCATCATATCATTGGAAGGCAAAGATGCTTTTGGTAGAGACTCGGGATTAGCTATCGTCCAGGCACCCCGCTCATTGCCGCGCGTCATTCATATTCCTGCCAAGTATAGTGGTGGCAACCATGATTTCGTAATGCTTTCATCGATTATTCACGCTCATGTCAGCGATCTATTTCCTGGCATGACCGTGACGGGATGCCATCAGTTTAAAGTAACCCGTGATAGCGATTTGCTGATTGAGGATGAAGAAATTGATGACTTACTACGTGCCCTTGAAGGAGAGTTACCGTCACGCAGATTTAGTGATGCGGTTCGTTTGGAGGTTGCCGATAATTGCCCGGACAATTTGAGTCATTTCTTGTTACAAAAATTTGAATTACAACAAAGCGATCTGTATCAAGTGACGGGGCCCGTTAATTTGGGACGTTTACTTGCAATCTGCGACTTGGTTGATCGCCCGGAACTGAAGTTTGCCGGATTTACACCTGAAATACCCCGGCGTCTACTCAAGAATTCAAATATTTTTGATGCGCTTCATAATGGTGACATCTTGCTGCACCACCCGTTTCAATCATTTGCGCCCGTTATCGATTTTTTACGTCAAGCTGCTGCCGATCCTAATGTGTTGTCGATCAAACAAACGCTTTATCGTACTGGTACCGATTCAGCAGTCGTTGAAATATTAAAGATTGCGGCGCGGGCCGGTAAGGAAGTCACCGTTGTTATCGAATTGCGGGCGAGATTTGATGAAGAGGCCAATATTGAGCTTGCCAATGAATTACAGCAAGCCGGTGCGCATGTGGTTTATGGTGTCGTCAACTACAAAACCCACGCCAAAATGATTCTAGTCGTCAGACGTGAGGGACGCGCCTTAAGGCGTTATGTCCACCTAGGCACTGGTAACTATCATGCGCGAACTGCGCGCTTGTATACTGACTATGGTTTACTGAGCTGCGACAAAGCGATCGGTGAAGACGTCAACAAACTCTTTCATCAATTGACCGGTCTAGGTCGCGCAGGTAAATTGAAGAAGCTCCTGCAATCACCTTTTACATTGCACAAAGGTATACTGAATCATATTGACAAAGAAATTAATGCGGCTACCGAAGGCAAGAAAGCATGGATTATTGCCAAAATGAATGCGTTGGTTGATCCGGAAATCATCGCCGCCTTGTACAAAGCTTCACAAGCCGGTGTCAAAATCGATCTCATCATTCGGGGAATATGTTGCCTACGCCCTGGGGTTAAGGGCATATCTGAAAATATCACTGTACGCTCAATCGTAGGCCGCTTTCTGGAACATACACGGGTTTATTACTTTCACAATGGTGGCGAAGAACTGGTATTTTGTTCAAGTGCTGACTGGATGACACGCAATTTGCATTATCGCGTGGAAGTTTGTTTTCCAATTGAAGAAAAACGTACCAGTGACACAGTCATCGATCATGGGTTATTGAGCTATTTATCAGACAATACGCAAGCCTGGCTGCTGCAAAGCGATGGTTCGTACAAACGTTTAAAGCCAGGCACTTCAAAACCACGTTCAGCTCAACAACTATTGCTGGAACATTATTGCGGTCAACCTTAAACATAACAACAAGAAGATTTTCAATAAAGCACGCCGCCGCAAGCAGCGAGGTATTAAAAGCGCTTTTCAGGCTGCTGGTTTTCAACCAGCCCGCCCCAAGGAGCGAGGAATTAAACCCGGTAGTGATTAAATCACTTAAACTGAATGAGTGACAGGTGGTTGCGTTGGACGCTTACTGTCAAGTCACGATACAAGCGTTTTGTACCGTAAGTCTCTCGAGTACGCTGGTGTGCAGCCAGTATTTCGATTTCTAGCCGTGTATTTTCCTTTTTACGCTCACAAGGCGGGCGAGTATTCCAGGCATGAAGCCGCTCTCTGAAACATCAAGTACACGGCACATTAGTGCAACGGGATATTGCTGTCGCAGCGTATTAATCATGCCGTATTTCACCGCGACTCCTTGGCGAAATACGTCGCACACTTTTTTATAAAGTCACGCTCCATCTTCACTTCTGCTAATTCTCGTTTAACTCTGGATAGCTCTAACTCAAGTTCAGTCAGCGGCTTCTGATGCTTGCCTACTGTAGCGAGTTCTCCTCGTTTGTCAGCATAAACCCAGTTTTTTAGTGTCCCCTTGGGTAACGACAGACGTTTTGCAGCTTCAACCAGAGTCAATCCACTTTCTTTAAAAAACTTGACCGATTGCTCACGAAATTCCTGGCAATATTGAGTTCGCGGTAATTGTTTTATCTTCGTCCTCCATTCCATAACTAGTCCACCCTGAACAATTCTATTTTCAGGCATATGCGCCAGCAAGGCGATGAT
>CADEDJ010000050.1 GCA_902826055.1 uncultured Nitrosomonas sp.
GCCTTTGAGGCGTTCACCCAATAAGCCTCCGGCTTTGCCGGAGGTAATTTAACTTATCGCTTTTATACATGCTTACGCCCCTGATTATTCTCAAGCCATTTTTTTACGCGATTCGCATCTCCGATACGTGTATTCTTGCCCCACGAGTTTAGTAATACAATGACAACGGGTTGACCTGAAATATTGACTTGCATCACCAAACAACGCCCAGCTTCATTAAGATAACCGGTTTTGGAAATATCAATTGCCCAATTTTGATTATGAACCAAACTATTGGAATTAACATACTGTAACTGACCACGCTTGCTTCCTGCTGATACAAAATGCTTAGATGCAGTTGAAAATTCGCGAATGACCGCATAGTTGTTAGCAGCTTTTACTAATTTTGTCAAATCGCGAGCGGTAGCCACATTCCCACTATTCAAACCGGTAGCATCAACAAAACGACTGTTCAGCATACCAAGTTTCTTGGCCTTAAGATTCATTGCAACGATGAATGCTTTCGTGCCACCCGGATACGAACGCCCAAGTGCTGCTGCAGCACGATTCTCGGAAGACATGAGCGCTAGTTTCAATAATTCATGACGGGGATAACTGCTACCCACAGGCAAGCGGGAAGACGTACGCTTTAATTTATCGACATCCGCCTGTGTAATGCTAATGATTTCATTAGGAGATAAGCGCGCATCGAGAGTAACCATGGCGGTCATCAGCTTGGTAATAGAAGCAATGGGCATTACCTGGTCGGCATTCTTATCGTAAATGATACGCTCATTTTGCGCATTAAAGATTACTGCAGCGTGTGATTTGATATCCGGATTATTGTTTTTGGCGAGAATATTATTGGAATAAAAAAATATGAGGCAAAGCATCAGGATTATTTGTTTCATACTAGCTTATCCAATAGTTAATTGACCTTGTCGTTAAATCAATATGTAATTTTTAGCGATTTCAGAAATTTCAGCATAAATCGTTTCCGGCATTAAATAATCAGAATTACAGATCATTGCTATATAATCACTACACTCAATACATATTGGAACATTTATTATTCTACTATAGTTTTGAATCAATTCTAATAAAATTTGGTTATGGCAAATTGTTTGTTTATAAAAGGTTATATATATTTCTTAAGAATATTTATCAATAGTTACCATATAACTTACTGATAGAATTACAAATATAACTTTTACGTTTCATTAATACCTACATAGCATACACAACCCTTCCCATGCAGAAAGAAGCTCCGCCACTACTCCGCTTTATACGCTTCACTCACTTGCTTTTACATGTCATTTCAGGATTACTGCAATCAATTGTTTATCCATATGTCCCGCTGCACATCCAGCGGTATATGATGCAACATTGGGCTGCGGGTTTGCTAACTATTCTCAATATTAAATTACGTTGTTATGGCAAGCTGCCAAGCTTAGAAGTGCCACGCGTATTGCTTGCTGCCAATCATGTATCTTGGTTGGATGTTTGTGTATTAATGGCAGCCTGCCCAACTCGCTTTGTGGCTAAAGCGGAAATTGGTCGTTGGCCAATACTGGGAATACTTTGCAGAAATACAAATACATTATTTATTGAACGATCAAAACGTAGCGATACCATCCGCATTAATCAACAAATCGGTGATGTTTTGAAAGCTAGTGAACGGGTTACGGTGTTTCCTGAAGGAACGACAACTAACGGCAAGCAATTGAATCATTTCCATGCTTCTTTGCTACAGCCAGCAGTAACAGCAAATGCATTACTCTATCCAGTGGCCATTTGCTATCGCAATGTCACTGGCACTATTTGCGAGGAGGCTGCGTATATTGATTCCTCATTGATTGTATCGTTACAAAATATACTCCGCCAAGCCAGCATTACCGTTGAATTAACTTTTACTGAGCCAATTCAATGTGGTGTAAGGAATCGACGAGAACTCGCTCGGTTAGCGGAGAAAGCGATCGCAGATACATTATCGTTACCTATTCCACACAAGCAATCTGAAAAACTTCCCGATCTTCCAATCGGATAGCAGTTAATTGCCTTCCCCATACACATCCAGTATCCAATGCAATTAGGTTATCTGTTAAATACAACCCTAATGCCGACCAATGCCCACAAATAATGGTAGAGTGCCGACTGGCTCGCTGAGGATGGCTAAACCACGGCAAATATCCCGGTGGCATCGATCGCAAGTCACCTTTGAAAGCTAAATTCATTCGTCCATCAGCTGTACAAATACGCATCCGCGTCATGGCATTAATAATGACTCTTAAACGGATATAACCAGTCCATGCGTCTTGCCAATAATTAGGTTCATCACCATACATATGCACAAATAATTCTTCAGTATTGTCTTGGCGCAATGCGCTTTCAACCTCATAAGCCAATTGCTGTGCCTGCGTAATCGACCAGGAAGGTAATAAACCAGCATGTACCATGGCATACTGATCATTGGCATAAAATAGTTTTTGTTGCCGTAGCCAATTTAACAGCTCATCACGATCAGATGCATTTAATATGGATTGAAGCGTATCACTAGGATGGCTTTTTGCTATTCCTGATGCAACCATCAATAAATGCAGATCATGATTTCCCAATACCATAATCACCGCATCTCCCATTTTCTTGATATATCGCAACAGGGATAACGAACATGAACCGCGATTAACAATATCTCCTACGAGCCATAACTTATCGTGAGATGGACTAAAATGAACGGTATCAAGTAGGCGCTTAAATGCCGTGAAGCAACCTTGAAGATCACCAATTGCATACGTTGCCATGGCTGCTTGATTAAAAGGTTGAGGAAAAATTATTAACGCAAGCCGAGTACATCCTGCATATCGAAAAGACCTTTTGGTTTATCCACAAGGAAACGAACTGCACGCAGTGCACCCATCGCAAAAGTCATACGGCTGCTGGCCTTATGAGAAATTTCAACACGCTCGCCAATGCCAGCAAACATTACCGTATGATCACCAACAATATCGCCTCCACGAATTGTTGCAAACCCTATAGTTTCTGGTTTTCTTTCACCCGTTACACCTTCTCGTCCATAAACCGCAACTGTACTCAAATCTCTTTTTACTGCTTCAGCGATAACTTCCCCCATTCGTAACGCAGTACCGGAAGGTGCGTCGATTTTATGCCGGTGATGGGCCTCAACAATTTCAATATCATATCCTTCATTGAGCGCCTTAGCTGCAATTTCCAGCAACTTGAAAGTTACATTAACACCGACACTCATATTGGGAGCAAGTACAATGGCGATATCATTGGCAGCGGCTTTAAGCTGTGCTTTTTCTTCGATTGATAAACCGGTTGTACCAATGATCATTTTGACCCCGGCCTCACGGCAAACTGCAAGATGGGCGAGCGTGCCTTCGGGGCGTGTAAAATCAATCAAGTGATGACAATCTTTCAGGGCGCTTGCAAAATTACTGACAATAGAAATACCGCACGTAGAGCCGATGAGTTCTCCCGCATCTCTGTCGAGATAAGGACTACCAGGCTTCTCCAATGCAGCAGCAAGTTGCATATCGGGTGCCGATGCTACCGCTTCCAGCAATGTACGGCCCATACGCCCTGAACTTCCTGCCACTGCAATTTTTTGAATTATCATTTTATTTCCATCAAGATTTAGAATTTAAAAGAAATCAGCAGAGATTGCGCATTTACTTTTCCAGCGATATATCGGGTTGAGTTTTTTCTGACTCTGAACTGGTTTCTGCCGGTTTGAGTTTAACCGGACTCTTGGAGAAACTAAGGTAGTTTTCAATATTAACCAATTTGTCGTCTTCAAAGTAGATAGTCAACCGCTTTTGTTCGATAAGATCACCTTTTTCACGCAAAATATATACATAGTCCCAGCGATTATTGTGAAAGGTATCGACAATTAATGGTGATCCCAATACAAAAAGAACTTGTGATTTAGTCATTCCCGATTTTAGCTTTTCCAGCATGTCCTCGGTGACTACATTACCTTGCTGAACATCAATCCGGTATAAAATGTGAGGAAGATACGAACAACCTGCCAAAGCAAGAAAAATAAGCAATGAAGCGGTCTTTACAGCCATTTTATTGATATTATATATTTTCAAAGTAAGCAGAGCGCTATATGATACAGCAAATCATTTTTCTACAGAGACAACCATGAGTAATTCCGGCGATCTAAAAAACATAGATCTTAAAAATAGTGGACTTAAAACTACTTTACCACGACTTAAGATATTAAATTTGTTTGAGCAAAGTAGTGTACGTCATTTGTCCGCTGAAGATGTCTACAAAGAACTACTTAATGAAGGCGAAGATATTGGGCTTGCAACAGTCTACCGAGTTTTGACGCAATTTGAACAAGCCGGATTATTGGAAAGACATCATTTTGAAAGTGGCAAAGCTGTGTTTGAGCTTAAACGCGATGGCCATCATGATCATTTGGTTTGTTTGCAGTGTGGCCGTGTAGAAGAATTTTATGATCCGGAAATAGAACAACGTCAAATATCTATTGCCATGGATCGTGGATTCAAACTACAAGAACATTCATTGTCACTTTATGCCGATTGCATTAAACCAGCTTGCCCGCATCGAAAATAGCAAATGTGTGTACGTGCATTCAATTACACCACAAAAGTTAAACTTTCCTTACTGTCTAGATTGAATTACAAGTATAAATTTATAGGAATTTTTGTGCTATTTAGCGGAATCGCTTCTTATGTGCAAGTTGTCTACGCAGATAATCAGAAATTTAGTGAATGTATAACGAGAATAGGAATGCAAGCAAAATCTGAAGGCATTTCTGATAAGACCATTCAACAAGTACTGGGTAACGCCAAATATAGTCAGCGCGTTATTGAACTGGATCAGCGTCAACCTGAATTTACACAAACTTTTACTAATTACTTTAATGCCCGTATCAATGAAGAGCGTGTTCAACGTGGCCGTGAATTACTGGTTAGGCATCGCACTCTGCTCAATACAATTCAACAGGAAAGCGGTATTCCTGCGCAATATTTGGTTTCATTTTGGGGGCTAGAAACAAATTATGGAAGTTATTTTGGGGATTGGTTAGTAACAGATTCACTTGCCACACTCGCTTGCAATCCTCGCCGCAGTAATTTCTTTACACAAGAATTGCTCAATGCATTACGTATAGCAGATGCTGGGGATATTTCACCTGAGCGCATGATTGGCTCATGGGCGGGGGCCATGGGACATATGCAATTCATGCCGTCTACTTTTTTGCAATATGCTAAAGACATAGATGGAGATGGCCGCCGCGATTTATGGGGTAGTGTCGCCGATGCATTAGGGTCTGCTGCCAATTTTCTGCGCGATTTAGGCTGGACTCCCGGATTAAACTGGGGTTATGAAGTTCGACTACCACTTAATTTTGACTATTCATTAGCACGAAAGGATCATATGCTAAGCATGATTGAATGGGCAAAACTCGGTGTCACTGCTGCTACAGGCACTGCATTAGAGCCCTCCACACAACCCGCTGCTTTGCTTGTTCCCGGTGGTCACCTGGGTCCTGCATTTCTAGTCACAAAAAACTTTTATATCATTATGCGTTGGAATCGATCTGAATTTTATGCATTATCCGTAGGACATTTGGCAGATCGCATAGCGGGCGCTTCCACACTACAACGCGCACCACCAGCTGATACCTTAAAAATAACCCGTGAACAAGTGCGACAGCTACAATTGGATTTATTAGCACTTGGTATTGATGCCGGCGAAGCTGATGGTGTTATGGGTTCCACAACCCGCCATGCGATCAGTCGTTTTCAGCAAAAAACGCAACGTATTGCAGATGGACATCTGGATGCAGCATTATTAATTGCAATCCGTGAGGCAGCCAGTACTTTATCCCAATAAAAAGTTTACTTTTCCAGAACTAAGCAGTAGTTAATAAGTGTTTGATTGCTTCTTGCTCAGCAATTAATTCTTGATAGCTGTTATGCATCTTTTCTTTATCCAGTTGGCTGAGATCCAGCCCCTGTACAATTTTGTACTGACCATTTTGACATGTGACAGGAAAGCTATAAATCACTCCACTCGGGATCCCATAACTGCTGTTGGAAGGTACCCCCATTGATACCCAGTTATCTTCAGCAGTACCAAAAACCCAATCCTGCATATGATTGATAATCGCATTGGCCGCACTGGCTGCACTCGATTTTCCTCGCCGTGCTTCGATAATAGCTGCGCCACGTTTCTGCACGACTGGAATAAAATGGTTTTCTATCCATGCAGAATCTTTTAGTAAAGAAGTTACTTTATTGCTCCCTACAGTAGCATGGCTTAAATCAGGAAATTGTGTAGTGGAATGATTACCCCAGATAATCATTCGTTTTACTTCAGCTACAGGGACTCTGAGTTTTAATGCGACTTGTGACAATGCCCGGTTATGATCCAACCGCAGCATGGCTGAGAAATTGTTGGGATCGAGATCGGGAGCATTTTTCATAGTAATATATGCATTGGTATTGGCCGGATTACCAACGACCAGCACTTTCACATTACGTTTAGCAACTGCATTTATCGCCCTGCCTTGTTCAATGAAAATTGGGCCATTGGCTGCCAGAAGATCCTTACGCTCCATATTTTCACCACGTGGACGCGCACCCACGAGCAAAGCTATATCTACATCATTAAATGCAACTTCTGGATTATCAGTCGTGATAATTTCTGTTAACAGTGGGAAAGCACAATCATAAAGTTCCATGACGATGCCATCGAACATTGGTTGCGCATCAGTAATATCATGTAATTGCAATATTACTGGTTGGTCATTGCCAAACATATCACCTGCTGCTATGCGATACAACAGGTTGTAACAAATTTGTCCAGTTGCCCCAGTAACGGCAATACGAATAGGTGATTTCATTTTTTCCAATCCTCAGAGAGCCACCAATAGGCTGAGAAAATTGGCGGTATTAATATGGGAAAAAGTGATCGAATTATACTTGCAATCAGATTTGCGCGGAAGAGCAAGTTTACCCAAGGGCAACAGGATCAGATATCACATTGATTGCACATTAAAATACATAGGCTATTTACATTAATCATAAATACGTTAAGCAGCAACATTTTATGATCACTCGCGCTAGTTTTTTATTTTATATTCATAAAGATACTATACATATAATGCCAATGGCGACAAGATGATAGATATAGAAAACAAATGTGCATGTCCCTATTAATTTACCCATGACAAAAAAGGTAATTCGTATGATTCAAGGAAACGAGCAAGATTTATCTACCATCCTCGAGCTACTTTACCGCAACGAATTCAGACGTGTACTGGCTACCTTAATACGTTTGATCGGTGATTTTGATCAAGCTGAAGAAGCATTGCATGATGCATTTCAAACGGCGCTGGAGCAATGGCCGCAGCAAGGCGTGCCGGATAATCCGCGTGCCTGGCTGATTTCGGTTGGACGTTTTAAAGCGATTGATAAATTCCGTCGCGATAAACGCTTCGATACACTGGAAAAAATTCCCGAACAATATGACGCTGTTAGCATAAATCTTGACGACGAAAACCTGCAGGACGATCAATTGCGATTGATTTTTACGTGCTGCCACCCTAGCCTGTCGGCAGAAGCGCAAATTGCTTTGACTTTGCGTGAAATCTGCGCGTTAACCACCGAAGAAATCGCCCACGCTTTTCTGATAGCGCCGAAGACTGCCGCACAGCGAATTGTGCGCGCTAAAGCAAAAATTCGCGAAGCCCAAATACCGTATGAGGTGCCTGCACCGGGACAACTCACCGAACGTCTCAATACCGTTCTGCAAGTTATTTATCTGGTTTTTAACGAAGGTTACTCGGCTTCGTCTGGTACAGTTTTAACGCGATACGATCTCTCCACTGAAGCCATCCGCTTAGGCAGAGTGTTACTGGAGTTGCTACCCGAAGAATCGGAAATTCAAGGTTTGTTGGCATTGATGTTGTTACAGGATTCCAGACGCGAAGCCCGAACCACGGCAGAAGGCGATTTGATACTGCTTGCCGAACAAGATCGCACACTCTGGAATCGCGATCAGATCAACGAAGGTGTCGTTCTGGTAAAACTCGCGCTTGGATCAGCAGGATTTGGAATCTACACTTTGCAGGCTGCTATTGCAGCGGTTCATGCCGAAGCCGCTAGCGCTGACATGACCGATTGGCGGGAAATTATCGGCCTGTATGACATATTACTGCGTATTTATCCTTCCCCTGTCATCGAATTGAATCGTGCTGTCGCGCTAGCCATGCGTGATGGACCGGCAATCGGATTAGAACTGATTGAAGCGTTGCTTTCTCGAGGCCAACTCACGGATTATCATTTTATGTATGCCGCCAAGGCCGATTTTCATCGCCAATTGGGACAATGCAACGAAGCAATCGAAGCCTATCAACACGCCTTGCAACTGACCCAGCAGGAACCTGAACGGCGGTTTCTGCAAAAAAGACTGGCTGAACTACAAAATCAATAAGCGCATTGTCGATTTTACCTATCGTCAATCGACTATTGCGTGCAGTTATTTCAATCAACCCGATATAAGGAATTCACTATGAAATACCTTTGTTTGATTTGCGCCGAGAAAGTCATGGAGCAAATGCCACAAGCCGATGCGGATAAGCATTACGAAGCATATCGCGAATTTACCAGCAACATTCGTTCGAGCGGACATTTTGTCGATTGCAATCGTTTATTACCGCCATCAGCAGCCATTACCATCAGAGTACGCAAGGGAAAAATTTCAAGCACCGATGGTCCTTTTATCGAAACCAAAGAACAACTCGGCGGCTATTACGTGATCGAAGCACGAGATCTGAATGAAGCTATTCAGGTCGCAGCAAAAATACCCGGAGCCGCATTAGGATGTGTAGAGATCCGGCCAATCGCCAATAATCCACAAACTTTGGACGTACTTGGACTGAGTTAAGTTAACCATCAACTATCTTTTCAACTGGAGAAACTTATGAAATATCTGTGCCTCGTTTATAGTGTAGAAAGTCTGCTGGACGCCATACCCGATAGCGATTGCTTGAGTTATGACGAGCGGATCCGCAAATCCGGGCATTGTCTGGCTTCGGAAGCCCTGCAGCCGGTACAAACCGCCACCACAGTGAGAGTTCGCGACGGTAAGGTGAATATTACTGATGAGCCTTTCGCTGAAACCAAAGAACAACTGGCTGGGTTTTATTTGATTGAAGCCAGCACCTGGACGAAGCCATTCAATTAGCCTCAAAAATTCCACCTGCGCAGGTTGGCAGTATTGAAATCAGGCCGATACGGCCGATCCGTGAGATGGCAAAGCAAAATAATAGGGAATTTGTCTGAGAATGTGTGTTCCAAAAAATATCTTCAAAAAATTTTTACCCACCCTGTCGATTTACCTTGTTGTCATTCGACTACTCATCAGAATCAAATAGCACGATAACGAGCGATCGTTTGATTCCATATGTCAATTCAAAGGAGAAATCAATTGCGTTACATGATCATAGTCAAAGCAAGCCAAGATTCGGAAGCAGGCGTCATGCCCCAAGAGCAGCTCATAGCAGAGATGGCAAAATTTCATGAAGAACTCGCGGCAGCAGGCGCATTACTGGATGCATCGGGTTTACAAGCCAGTTCAAAAGGCTGGCGTATCCAATACCGGGGAAACAAGCGTATGTTGATCGATGGTCCTTTTACCGAAACTAAAGAACTGATCGCCGGCTATACCTTAATTCAGGTTGCATCAAAAGCTGAAGCTATTGAATGGAGCAAACGTTTCCCTAATCCTGCGGGAGAAGGAAAGGACTGTGAAATTGAGGTTCGGCAATTGTTTGAGCTGGATGATTTTGAACCCGGCGAAGCTATCGAGCGGTTCCGTGTGCTTGAACACACCAGAATTAGTTAGATAGTATCGATTGCTATAGCAATCAAGTCATTGTTTTAATTGATATCAAATACAAGGAGACTACTATGTCGCAAGTAAGCCCTATTCCCGAAGGCATGCACACCGTTACGCCACACCTGGTTTGTTCAGATGCCGCCAAGGCAATCGAATTTTACCGGCAAGCATTCAATGCCACAGAAATGATCCGGGTTCCAGGTCCGGGTGGAAAATTGATTCATGCCTGTATTCGAATTGGCGATTCACTCGTGATGCTGGTAGACGAAAATCCACAATGGGATTGCCTTAGTCCGCTCACGCTGAAAGGTTCACCCGTCACGATTCATTTGCAAGTTGAGGATGTCGATGCGGTTTTTAATCGAGCCGTTAAGGCTGGGGCAACCGTAATGATGCCGGTTGATGATATGTTCTGGGGCGACCGTTACGGTAGCGTGAAAGATCCCTTCGGACATCAGTGGTCGATAGCAACCCATATCCGTGATGTCAGTCCTGAAGAAATTCGTCAAGCTGCAGCAGTGGAATGTACCGGGTAATGCTCCACTGCATCTAACATTTAAATAATAAATTCAAAGGAAAACACTATGGAAAAATATGTAGATGGTTATGTGATTCCCATTGCTCAGAATAAACTGGATGATTATAAAAAAATGGCCGAATTGGCCGGTTCGGTTTGGAAAGAGCATGGCGCTCTGGAGTATATCGAGTGCGCAGGGGATGATCTCAATCAAAAGGAATTGGTATCGTTCAATAAATTGGCTGGTGCCACCGAGAACGAAACAGTCATTTTTGCATGGATCGTTTTCGAGTCAAGAGAACATCGCGATCGCGTTAATCAGGCCGTCATGGCTGATCCGAGACTGGAAAAAATGATGAATCCCAGTTCACCGCCTTTCGACTGTAAACGAATGGCATATGGTGGTTTTAAAACAATTGTTAGTTTCTAATAATCCTATTGATAATTTGTATATCAAAAATTTTTCAAGGAGAAAGTCATGAAGTATTCACATTTTGCTTTAATTATTTTGTTTTCGATAATGCTGACAACAGGCGCTATTGCCGGCGACCAAAAAAGCGGCAAGCCTATGAACCCTGAAGAAATGATGGAAATTTATACAAAATTGGCTACGCCAGGAGAACAGCACAAGCTTTTGGCAAGTCTCACGGGCAGTTGGGTAACAAAAACGAAAGAATGGATGGATCCGCAAAAACCACCGATGGAGTCAACCGGCTCATCTGATGGAAAAGTATTATTGGACGGACGTTTCCTGCAACAAGTAAACAGCGGCACTATGCACGGAAAACCTTATGCGGGGATCTGGACCGTCGGTTATGACAATCTTCTCAAACGGTATGTGTCGACATGGATCGCTTCAATGGGTACGGGTATTTTTATCATGGATGGTATAGCCAGCGAAGATGGCAAGACCATCACCTTCACCGGGCAACACGCGGAAGTAGGCGGCGGGCACATGACCCATCGTGCCATCTGGAAGATAATGGATAGTAATACACAGGAGTTTGTGATGTATGGCACCCATCATGGTGGCAAGGAAATGAAAATGCTTGAAACCACTTACACGAGAAAACAATAAGTTAGAATACCTAGTCAGCCGCATGCCAGAAAATGGGTGCGGCTTGAATACGTTTAATGAGGTAACCGTTATGCAAAAAATCTCCCCTTGCCTATGGTTCGATTGCTAAGTCAAAGAAGCGGCCATTTTTATACGGAAATTTTCAACAACTCCAGAATCAAAAAGATTTCCCGGTATGGAAAAGCAGGTTTTGAATTTCACGGTCAGCCGGAAGGTTCCGTCATGACGGTGGGATTTGAACTCGATGGGCAAACATTTACCGCACTCAATGGCGAGCCAACGTTGAAATTCAACGAAGCTATATCGCTTCAGGTATTCTGCAAAACACAAGATGAAGTGAATTACTATTGGAAACAGCTTTCTCAAGAGAGCGACATATAAGCCCAGCAATGCGGCTGGTTGAAAGATAAATTTGGTGTGTCCTGGCAAATTATTCCAGAAGTTTTAGATGAATTATTGGCTGGCGGAAATACCGAGAACTCACAACGACTAATGCAGGCGTTACTGCAAATGAAAAAGATAAAGAAATTTAGAAATGGAACGTTACCGATAACACATATCTACTAACAAGCTTAGTGAAATACTTTAATTATCACCGTTAATAATTGAAACCGGTCTAGATAAATATAATAGGATATTACTTACTGATTTGACTGATATAATTACTAAAGAAATTCTATATGGTGTATGCTTTTGATGCTGTATACGATTATCTTAAAGAACACTGTCAGTTAAGGTTCTGGAGAATTTTTTTAAAACTTAACAAAGTACTCGTAGAAAAAATTTCTATGGTTTTAATGAATCATTAATTGGCTCCATAAATTTTAATTATTAACAAAACAATAATCATCACTGCAATGACTCCAAACATCCCAAATAGATTTACCAGTATTGCCGCCCTTTTCATCATTATAACCTTAGGCTTGATTCATAGCACTACTGTATTGGGAGGTGATCAGTCGTTGTTTGTAGTCATTGCTCAACTCGTGGATTCCGGCAAGGTGCTATACAAGGATTTGTTTGATTATAAACAGCCGGGTATCTTTTTATTTTATTTATTGGCGGGTAAAACGATAGGTTGGAACGATATTAGCATTCATCTGTTTGAATTAGGTTATTGGTTAATATTTTCCGTTGTTTTGATTTTAACTCTCAAACAATACTCTTTATTTCGCAATGAATATTTCACCGGCTTGATGCCGTTATTCATTGTCGGAGTATATTATTGTAATGCAAATTCTTTTCATCTCACTCAGCTTGAAGCGCTTATATCCTTCCCACTGTTTTTAATCGTTTGGTTATTGGATAGAGCATATAAAGTTGAGAATAGGTTATTTATTACTTACTTGGCAATCGGAGGATTGATAGGCATTGTTCTATTATGCAAATTAGTTTTTGCACCTATCATTTTTTCTTTCCTGCTTATTCACCTTATATTCGTATTAAGAAAAAATGGGGTGGCGAATCTCTTTGGCAACAAAATACTACCCCTTACTCTAGGGTGTGTAATCCCTGTTTCATTTTTCTTACTCTACATCTTTAATCACCGCATCGAAAATCTTGTATGGGACATTTTTTTTAAAATCCCAACAAGCGTGATAAACCTGGATGATCAAGTTGATCCCGAAAGACTGTTTTCAGCGCTCAGATGGTTTGGCAGGAGAATGCTCGTATTTATATTACTTGCCGTAATCGGGTTTTTCCTCATTTTCAAGAAGAAAGAATCTCATCTTTTTATGCTAATGTTATTATGGGGAATCACGGGATTTCTCGTAATACTCATGCAGAAAACCTCATGGTGGTCCTATCACTTGCAATTACTATATGTTCCCATAGGCTTTTTTTCTGCGATAGGGTTAGATTTTATCCTGTATCACCTGCTGCAAAGAATAAAACTAAAATCAGCTTTATTAAACGGTCTTCTAGTAGCTGCAATCTTGTTGCTTGTTTTTAATAAACAAATAGATTCTATTGAAAGAGGCATTACTTCAAAGAATTACACAAACCTGTATACCTATGATTATGCCAAAGATGATGCTGAAAATTTACTTGCAGTCCTTAACAAAGAGGATACGATTTTTGTATGTGGCAACCCAAGAATGTATGTACTCGCTTCTCGCCTGCCCGAATTAAGTGTCAATGGATGGATTTTGGAATATTACTTGGACTATCAATGGGAAGAATTTTACGATGAATTCGTAAACAAACCACCTACCTATCTGTTTATAAAGAATGATTATGACGATCTTATTGAATCAAAACATATAAAGCTCTGGGAATTCATGATGAGTCAATATACCGAATTTGATTCCGTTGAAAATGGGAAATGGTATAAAAAAATATAAATAGCTACGCAAATGCGACAAGTTTATATTTTGTTTAGGCTAATCATCCACTACCACTTGCCCTGGAAATAATACTTCCGTAAAACCAAACAAGCGAAAGTCCTTGATTCGCATTGGATAGAGAATTCCCTGCAAATGATCGCATTCATGCTGCACCACGCGCGCATGGAAATCGCTGACAGTTCGATCGATGGCACAACCGTATTGATCCATACCTTGGTAACGTAACTGCTTATAGCGTGGCACTACACCTCGCATTCCGGGCACACTCAAGCAGCCTTCCCAGTCGTCTTCTTGGTCATCCGATAAGAATGTTAATTGCGGATTAATTAAAACTGTAAAAGGCACTTCTTCCGCCCGTGGATAACGAGGATTGTTTTCAAAGCCAAAAATCACAACCTGCAAGCTCACACCGATTTGCGGCGCAGCCAAACCGGCGCCATTCAAGTGAATCATGGTATCGTGCATATCCTGAATTAACGCGTGCAATTCAGATGAGTCGAACCGGTCAATTGGCTCAGCCACCTGCAGCAATACGGGATCACCCATTTTAAGTACCGGTCTAATGGCCATAACAATTTACCGCTTGTTGCAATATATTTCTAATGCCTACCATTGCCTGTTCCAATACCGCATAAATCTCCTGCAATGGAATACCTTGCACATTTGTGCCGCGCCCGGCAGCATGATTTGCCACTACCGCAAGCGTAGCATAACTTAACCCAAGTTCACGTGCCAGGGCAGTTTCCGGCATGCCTGTCATACCTACCATATCCGCGCCATCACGCTCCAGCCGGTTAATTTCAGCAGCAGTCTCCAGCCGCGGACCTTGTGTCGCCGCGTATACTCCACTATCGAAAACACTTTCATTGGCGTTTTTAGCGGCCTGTAGCAGCAACAAACGAGTTTGTGAACTGTAAGGCAAGGTGAAATCAATATGAGTCACACGCTGATCCGTGCCATCAAAAAAGGTAAAATTGCGTCCATAAGTGTAATCGATGATCTGATCTGGCACCACCAGACGCCCCGGCGTCAGATCAGCACGAATGCCTCCTACTGAAGCAATAGCGATAACATGTGACGGCCGCAATGAATGCAGTGCCCATAAATTTGCGCGGTAGTTGATGGCGTGCGGTGGAATCGTATGTCCATGACCATGCCGCGCCAGAAAAACAATATCCTGATTATTAATCTGGCCAAATGTTAATGGCCCGGAAGGCTCACCATATGGTGTACGTATAATTCTCCGTTGCGAAATTTCCAGGCAAGACAGCTGCGTCATTCCGCTGCCACCAATGATTGCAATCATTATGTCCTCGCATTAAAAAAACTAATCTTTCACTGCGTAAATTGCAGGCAAGTTCCGCCATGCGCCCTGAATATCCATACCAAAACCAAATACGTATCGGTTGGGTACGGTCAACCCAACAAAATCCGCATGGAATGATTTTGGCTTATCCAATTCTTTTTCTGCAAGCACCGCACTATAAAATGCTTTTACACCATTTTTAAGCAGTCTGTCACGAATTGCGGCCAATGTAATGCCTTCATCCAGAATGTCATCCAACACCAATACGGTACGATCGCGCATATTTTCCCTTGGTTCGACCCGCCAGTGAATGCTCCCGCCATGCAGCTTTTTATCATAACGCGTCAGATGCACATAATCGAAATCGAGCGGAAACTGTAACTGCGGCAGGAGCTGTCCGGCAAACACCACAGCTCCATTCATCACACATAAAACCAGCGGCTGTTGATGCGCTAAAAGCTGTGTGATCTCTGCTGCCAGTCGTTGCACTGTCTGCGATATGGCTTGTTCCGAATGAATTAATTCAGCCGTATCCAGGATCTGTTGAGTTTTCAGATAGGTAAGCATAGAAACTTTAACGTTATGAAAGTAAATGCTATACAGCATGTAGATACACGGTAGGATAAACTATAGCTGATTACTAGAGCATATTATTTCTGATTACTCTTTTACTGAATCATCCTTGATAAAATATAGGTTTATTATTACCTTATGATCTTCCCCAAAACCAAGAGGAATAGCATGTATCCACTCAAAATTTTTTTAACAGTAATCACAATTTCTTTTCTACTGATCAATTGCGCTTTTTCACAAAATACACCAATTACCGGATATCCAACATATCGTGATGGAATCTTGACAATTCCTCGTGTGGATACGGATGCACAAGCCGGGAATTTCCAGGATACAACATTTCAATTCGACAACGTAACCAATACATGGCGACTGCTCGATTACAGGGAAACCACAATTGTGCCAGGGCGAGGATTGGTACCGGATACAGTTGAGCTAATTGTTACGAGCTCATCACCCATCCAGGTATTTCTAAAGATAAGCGGATTTACTTCCCCTTCTCCTTGCAGCGAATTCGGACAAATCAATCAGCGTCTGGAAACTAATAAATTTGAAGTTACTATGCATGTAGTTCCAGGTCCGAGTGATATAACCTGCGCAGCGATAGTTGTTCCATACGAAAAAATCATTCCGTTAGCAGCATATGGTCTTCCGGCAGGTACCTATGAATACAGCTTCAATGGTGAACACACCGGCACATTCAACCTACCCGTAGATAATACGCTATGAGTATAGGCAATAAAAGCCAGCTTTCCGCTGCAATTTTATTGCACATGATTTTTAAATGTAAACGCTACCGAATTGGAAAAGAAGGTAGCGTTAATGCCGTTCGTTGTTCAGTCTCATTGCCAAACTACAAGTGTCTCAAGACATGGTTACTGATTTAACTTTCTTTATTTAGAAGTTTTATCACGATGGATGCCTACGCCATATTCATATACCAGTTTCCCGCCCATCCACCCTGCACTGCAAAGAAAAATAAATCCTGCAATTGACAAAGAAATGACAAGCAATCCTGGTTGCTCAAGTTGCGTACCATTCAGACGCAAAAATAGACTGAGCGCATAACCCCATATTTTCCATTAGAAAATTCTTCTAATGGAAAATATGGGTTTATTGCTAAGCTGCTATTTGCCTGGATCGATAAAAATCTAAGCGAACATGAATCGCAAGCTTGCTTACAATCACTTGGAAAACAAATGGCGGAACAGTTTGAAAATCGTGTCACGAATCGGCTATCACCAGCCGACAAACTTCGTGAAGTGGTGACTATTATGTGTGAATTAGGTTATGACGCCAGTGTGAAGCAAGTTTCTGAAGATTATGCTGAAATCATCGCAAATAACTGCATTTTCTATAAACTCGCCAATGAGCGCCAAGGATTTTGCGCACTTGATCTGAGTTTCTTAGCTTCTTTATTACAAACGAATATCCAGCATAAAGAATGTATTGTCAAAAAAGGGAATTATTGTTGCTTTGCGGTTGCAGGCAGTACAGAATAAAAATCAATGCGTGACAAGGATTATTTCAGCAATGCCAGCAATCCCGCCTCATCAAGGATAGCTATCCCTAAATTGACAGCTTTATCATATTTGCTGCCCGGATCGGTACCGACAACGACATAATCCGTTTTTTTGGAAACGCTGCCGCTAACTTTGCCACCCAGTGCTTCGATTTTTTCCTTAGCTTGTTCGCGGCTTATCGTCGGCAAAGTTCCCGTCAATACAAAGGTTTTACCGCCTAAAGACGCTACCGCAGCGGTTAACACGGATTTACCTTCATGTTCATCCCAATGCACGCCGCTGGCGCGAAGCTGTTCGATTACTTCACAGTTATGCTCCTCGGCAAAAAAATCTACAATACTTTGCGCCACTACCGGACCGATATCCGGAATCTGCTGCAGGCGTTCGCTATTGGCTGCCATCAAACGATCCAGGCTGCCTAAGTGAGTTGCCAGATCCTTTGCAGTCGCTTCGCCAACATTGCGAATACCCAGCGCATAAATGAATCTCGCCAAGGTAGTATGCTTGCTTTTTTCAATGGCGCTCACAATATTATTCGCCGATTTTTCCGCCATGCGTTCCAAATTTGCCAGCGCGGCTAATCCCAATCGATACAAATCCGCCGGTGTACGTACAATCGCTTGCTCAACCATTTGATCGACCAATTTGTCACCTAAGCCATCAATATCCATTGCACGGCGCGAAGCAAAATGCAAAATTGCCTGCTTGCGCTGGGCCGGGCAAAACAATCCCCCGGTACAACGCGACACTGCTTCATTCGCCAACCGTACTGCTTTGGCACCGCATACCGGACAATGCGAAGGCATTACAAATGATATTGCGTCAATTGGGCGTTTTTCCCTGACAACCGCTACCACTTCCGGAATTACGTCGCCCGCGCGGCGTACAATCACAGTATCACCGATACGTACCTCCTTACGTTCGATTTCATCGGCATTGTGCAAGGTTGCATTGGTCACTGTCGCTCCGCCGACAAACACCGGTTTTAGGCGTGCAACCGGTGTCAATGCACCGGTTCTACCCACTTGCACATCAATCGCCAATAACTGCGTAACTGCTTCCTGCGCAGGAAATTTATGCGCAATCGCAAATCTTGGCGCACGCGACACGAATCCGAGCTCGTTTTGTTGCAACAACAAATTAACTTTGTACACTACGCCATCTATATCGTAAGGCAAGTTATCACGCTGCATAGCAATGCTCTGGTAATACCGCAACAGTTCCTGCAATCCCGTAACCGTTGTACATTCCTTGGCCACGAGAAAATGTAACTTAGCCAGATAAGCCAGTACGTTGCTGTGCTTATCCTGCGGCATATGCGAATCTTGATACTGACCCACACCATAAGCATAGAAAGTCAAACGCCGGCTGGCGGTAATAGCAGGATCAAGTTGCCGCAAAGATCCTGCGGCAGCGTTCCGCGGGTTGGCAAATTCTTTTTCACCCTTCACTATTTGCCGTTGATTCAATGCCACAAAATCAGTCTTCAGCATCAATACTTCTCCCCTTACCTCCAATAAAGGTGGAGGATCATTAACCGGCAGTGACAAAGGAATTGATTTGATCGTTTTTAAGTTGAGGGTGATATCTTCACCGGTATAGCCATCGCCACGAGTCGCGCCCAATTTAAAAATACCGTTTTCATAACACAAATTCACAGCAAGCCCATCAAATTTGGGCTCCACGGTATACTCCACACGCTCCACGAGCAAACCCTCACATACGCGCCGATCGAATGCCGCCACCTCTGCGTCATCAAACGCATTATTGAGTGACAACATAGGTAGCAAATGGGTGATTTGCGAAAATACTTTGAGCGGCGCAGCGCCCACACGTTGCGTTGGCGAATCCGTGGTAATCAGTTGCGGATAAAGCTGTTCGATCTGCTGCAATTCACGAAACAGTTGATCATATTCTGCATCGGGAATGGTGGGATTATCCTGCACATAATAGCGATAATTATGCATTTCAATTTCCACGCGTAATTTTTGTGCACGCTGCTTTGCTTTTTCAATACTATCATTCATATATTATTTTCATGCACAGATTCATCGATTGATATGCCTTTCACCTTACTTCATATCAAGAAATTTAATAAATATTCTAATTTAGGCTCAAAATAACAGGATTATGTCATTGATAGTTCATATTATTTATTTATCCTTACAAAAATCCGCTGCCAGTCTTAGCCACGCTAGATTCTGCGATTCGCAAAAAATACTTTATACTTTGAATATAAGTCAGTAAACAACTTTCAGACATTTATGTGTCGCAAGATTTCTTATGAGCGAAAATACATTCAAAATCCGCATTAACATTCAACAACCTCCTCAACAAGCCATCGAAGAGATTTACCCCGAATTAACTGAGCCAGAAGTTGAATACCAACACTCGTGGGATTGGAAAAAAATTGCGATCGCCCTATCTCTATTGCTTTTTATCGTTGCTTTGATCGGCATCATGGTATTCAGCGGCACGGAGAATGAATCTTCCTCAACCAAACAACAAAATGCAACAACTCCATTTAATCAAGCACCTACTTCTCAAGAAAATAGTCTGACGCGGGAAAAATCCATATCGGAGTTAGTAACAAAAGATCAGTCCACCGCTATTCAAACCCATGCATTGCCTGAGTCGGATCATTCAACAATTACAACGCAACCGGCAGTTACCCAATCTGAAAAAGCCATTCATTCATCGGACGCGATCGACACGTCATCAATAAAACCAACACCTGAATCGAAAGTCCGTAAGCCGATAATAGTCCCACGCAAAAAACCGGCGACACCCTTACAATCTAAGAAACCGCAAAAAACCTCAGATTTCCCGCAAGTACTCAGAGCACAACTCAGTCATGCAATTAAAGCGCGTGAGCCCATTGATGATATTGACACGATACAACTGCAACGCAATGAATCAAAACCTATTTATTTCTATCTACACTTGAAGGATTTAGAAAAAAAAAAGATTACCATCTTGTGGTATCGTAACGATGAGCTTGATTCACAACTATCTTTGCACATTCACAATAACAACTGGCGAACTAATGCCAGCAAACAACTCGATCACCAGAGACTTGGTACGTGGCGTGTAGAATTAGTCGATGAATCAGGAAATCTGCTTGTAACACGACACTTTACTGTCACTCAACTTTGAAATTCACTCGACATACTTGAGGATTTCGCATGAAATACTGTAGCAATTGTAGTGCCACTGTCGAATTTCTGATACCTGCTGGCGATACTCTCCCACGGTATGTATGCACCACATGTCATTTCATCCATTATCAAAACCCGAAAATGGTAGTAGGTTGCATCCCCGAATGGGAAGATAAAATTCTGCTATGTCGACGTGCTATCGAACCCCGCCTTGGATGGTGGACATTACCGGCAGGTTTTATGGAAAACAATGAAACATTGGCGCAAGCCGCCGCGCGTGAAACATTGGAAGAAGCCAATGCCCGAGTAGAAATTGGCAATTTATATGCCATATACAGCCTTCCCCATATTAGTCAGGTCTATGTACTTTTTCGCGCACAACTGCTGGATCTTGATTTTAAGCCGGGTATTGAAAGTCTTGATGTAAAGCTTATGACTGAACAAGAAATTCCTTGGGAAGAAATGGCATTCCGAGTGATTTACGAACCGTTGAAACAATATTTCAAAGAACGCAATTCAGGAAAACTAAGCTTTCATATGGGTGTAATTGA
>CADEDJ010000051.1 GCA_902826055.1 uncultured Nitrosomonas sp.
TCCTGCAGCATTATTGCTTGATATCAATTGCTTGTGCGTATTTCAGGGGCAACTACTTAAGCAATTCTAGAACATTTTCTGGCGGTCTACACAATTTAGCATTCTCACCTCGTACAACGATAGGACGCTGAATTAAATCTGGATTTTTTATCATTGCATCGATTATTTCATCATCCGAAGCAGCGCTTAAACTACTCGCAGACGGCTCATCTTTGCGTAGCACTTCACGCACAGACACATTTAGCTTCCTAATTAACTCTCGTAACTTATTAGCTGAAAGTGGAGTTTCATAATAATTAATTGATTCAAATTCTTTTCCGCTTTCCTTTAGCAGCGATAAAGTTACTCTACATTTACTACATGTAGGCTTTTGATAAATAGTTATTTTATCATCCATATAAGCACCTATCCTACCAATCACAGCAAATTAAACCCATATTATTTATACTTATTTCACACCACATTCTGAAGAAATTGCTTTATAAGCAGAAGATGATCCACTGAGACCAAAAGTATCTACCGTTTCAGTTCCTCGTGCCGAGAGGCCTTTTATAACCAAAGAACTCCCACGTTTTATTGCATCAGTAATTTTATTGTCAGTTGCCTCATCAGACGCCCAAGCCGAATCATCTTGAGTAAAAAGACGGAAATTCTGATTATTAACTATTACAGTTGCTTCGCTACCTGGTTTGTAAGAATAACCGGCAATATAGCTAAAGACATTTTTACTTTTTTCTGCAGGTCGATGCGTTACCAAAGCAAATACATCACCTCGTTTTGTATAATTACCAGAAGTTTTTTTCGGTTGGCTGACCATATAACAAACTTTATTATTGTTTTCTATAAACGTATAAGCTACCCAATCACCGTGTTCTGCAATCAATTTTGGCTCTGTAGCTTGCGCAGTGCCACATAAAATAAAAATAGCACTAGAAATTATTATTTCTCGACATTTAAACTTCATTTCGAAAACCTTCAGAATTATGTGTGATGTGAGCGATATTCTTTAGATTATTTTACAAACAATCTATCGATTAACAACCTTCCATTTTATAAATGTAGAAACCGTTTTTATTAATCTCATTAATGACATTTTCCGGTGCACTCTGACTATGACAAAAACTACATTCCTTACTTGTCACAATTGCATTCTCCTCACCTATAGAACTCAGCCATTGTTTTGCATATTCAACTGCTTTCTGATCATCTTTTACTGCAGTGAAAACATCAAAATGCATAATGTGTCCATCTTTAGCTTTAACATAAGTATCATAAACATGAATTTGCATAATAATTTCCTTAAAATTCAAAACAATAACATACTACACTTAACAACTTTTGTTCCAACAGATCAACTCTTTGTAACTATACCAATTAATTAACTCTACTGCTATGAAAACAACACAACTTATATATACTACAAACCTTCTGATATCGCCAGAATATCGCTGATTGATTATTTATTTTTTCCTTGCAACAATCACCCCATCACGTACCGGATTAATAAATGCATCAAATGCAGTATCTTGGAAAATGAGTTGGTTATGTTCCAAAATAGCTTCAGCTGAGAGCGATACTACATCAGCAGTGTTCTCTCGAATTACTTGACCATGCCACAATACATTGTCAGCAATATAAAGACCGCCTGATCGTATACGTTTTTTGGCCATTAGCCAAATCCTTGGATAATCAACTTTATCTACGTCGTTATAACAAATATCAAATAAGCCATCAGTTCGAGCAAAAACATCCTGTGCGATGTCCACGTTAAATTCAATCCGTGGCCACAAATCCACGGCGGAAAGATATTTATCTGCGCGCTCTAGATTTGCCACATCAGTATCGCTACAAATAACGCACCCATCGCTACCAACAGCTTTTGCAAACCAATATGCCGAATAACCAAATCCACTACCGAACTCAAACACACGCTTTGCATTGATCATTTTCGCCTGAGTATAGAGGAAAACACCAACCAAGCGATTAACTATAGGAAAATTTCTAACGCGAGCAAACTCTTCCATCTCGATAAGAATTGAGTGGTCGGTTTGTAAAATCAAATCACGCATATACCTTTCAATTAAAGGATTAACAGGCTTAATCTCTGCGGAACTATCAATAAACGAAGATTGCATTCTCTCCATGCTTACTCCTCAGCAAAATCAAAATATTAAATACTTTTAAAAAATGTGAAGATTTAACTCTAAGGCACAATCAATACTTGAACTGGATGAAATATTCTTATGAAAAAATTATTAAACTATAAAATGAAACTGAGCAATCGACAAGAATCGAAGGCGTTAAGAACTCCATGTCAGTTTGTAAATCGTGCTAACGCACGTTACCTGGTTTGGCCACTTTACCCGATAATCATTCGACACAACCGTATCGATACACTAACTGATTTTGGATAGGCCACGGATGCTTTTTGATTTATAGATGCCGACAATCCAGAGGTGGAAATCATCTACTGCGACAAATACAAGTCGCTGACAAAACCACAGCGCTGTTGACGCAAACGCCAGCAAGCCGTAGAACCTGCAATCAAACATCTGAAATTACATGACCGCATGGATCGTTGCTGGTTACCAGACACTGCATACGGCACCGTGTGTGGCAGGCTACCAAAATACGCTGGCTGGCTGATTTTGAATAAGAGCAATACGCCGTTCGAGCCTCAAGAATGCTTTATTGCGGCTCAGGTTGCTTAAGTTGATCAATAGTTTTTGCGCAAAAAACCATAGTCAGTGTGACCGAGTGAAACTAAATCATACAATGACAATGTATCAAAAACTTATTGCATTCATTGGCGGCTTGCTTGCATAGGTGTCGATGCGATCCGTTGGCAATTGGCTGGCAAATCATTTCTCCGCCAAAAAATGTTCAACCATCGCTTGTTTGTAATCAATCTGGCCGAACGACACATCTTTTAATTCACCTTTACGATCAAACAGAATACACGAAGGCGTACCTTGCAACGCAAAACGTTCAAAGGTTTCAGCGCGCATGGACTTTTGTTCCAAATAGTGCTTCACCTGCTGGAGTATAGCTTTCTTCTGCTCATCGCTTCTACTTTCAAAATCAGGAAGAACTTGAGTAGCGTAAAGGCAAACACGCTCTTCGGTAACCGGTTCGGTTTCAGCCACAACCCGATCCATACCAAGCGGAAAAGGTATTTGCCATTTCAGCTTACCTTGCGATAACTGATCATATCGATTGAGCGCCTTATAGGTTTCACCGATAACCTCACCCGTTGTTACTAATTTCTGCAAATTTTCCAAGGTATTCTTATCATAATCTTCAAAAGCCGTTGCCAGGCCAATAACTGCCAATCCTTGTTGCGCATAGCGATGATGCAAATCAATGGCTCGGGGTAATGCGTGCAAAAAACACCCCGGACAATTCACCTGAAAAACTTCAATCATAACTACCGATCCAAGCAAATCATTTAAATCAATAGGTCCACCCTGCACCCATGCATCCACCACAACATCCGAAAGTTTGTAATTATTCATCATAAAAAATAGTTAAAATGCGTAAATAAAACTGTGCACGAAAATAGCATACCTACAAAACCTTATCGCAACAATTTGCAATCTCAATTGCATCACACTGATAACTTATCGAGAAATGCGTTACTGGCTCATGAAATCAGAACCCTATGAATTCAGCATTGATGATTTTGCAGCACTGCCCAATCGAACAGTTGCCTGGGAAGGCGTACGCAATTATCAGTCGCGTAATTTCATGCGCCATCAAATGACCATTGGCGATCAGGTTTTTTTCTACCACTCGTGCTGTAAAGATCCCGGTATCATGGGCATTGCAACCGTCAGCAAGCCGGCCTATCCGGATGCCACACAATTTAACCCCAACAATAAATATTTTGATGCCAAAGCAACGCGAGACGTCCCTCGCTGGTTTAATGTTGAAATTACCCTAAGTCAAAGAACGCGCCTAATTCCCATCAAGGAGCTCAGACAATACCCGGAGTTACGCAAAATGCGGGTGTTGCAAACCGGTAACCGCTTATCGATCACACCGGTCGATCCGGCGGAATGGCAATTCATCCTAAGCATTCTGTAATGCGACCAACTGCATTCAAGTTAGGTAATTTATGGAATGGTGGCTAATATATCTCTTGACCGGCGCTTTTGTAGGTTTTTTTGCCGGTTTACTGGGTATCGGTGGCGGACTGATCATCGTACCAGTTCTGATTACCGTATTCAGCGCTCAGGATTTTCCTGCGGATCGCATCATCCACTTGGCTTTAGGCACCACCATGGCCACCATTATTTTTACCTCGGCAGCCAGTCTGCGCACGCACCATCAACATGGCGCCGTAAACTGGCAGATCGTCAAGAATATCACGCCAGGCATTTTTCTCGGTACTTTTGCCGGAGCCGCTTTAGCAAGCTCAATGACGGGGCAGCTATTAAGCCTCATTTTTGTCATTTTCATTTTTTATGCCGCTACTCAGATGCTACTGCAATTCCGACCCAGTCCAATGTTTCAACTACCTGAGAAAATCGGTATGTTATTGGTAGGATGCATTATCGGCGCCCTCTCCAGCCTGGTTGCCATTGGTGGCGGATTACTGTCAGTGCCATTTCTGACACTGTGCAAAGTAAAATTGCAACACGCAATCGGTACTGCCGCCGCCATTGGTTTTCCTATTGCGCTGGCAGGCACCGCCGGTTACGTCGTAAATGGTTACCTGCAACTGGAGCCTCTGCCTCCCTATAGTTTGGGGTATGTTTATTTACCAGCGTTGATCTGGCTGGTACTGGCCAGCATGCTGACAGCGCCACTCGGTGCAAAGCTTACCCATTCCACTAGAACCGCTATTTTACGAGCGATTTTTGTTGTGTTGTTGTATGGCTTAGGCATCAGAATGTTAGTAAGCCTGTTCTAGACACGTTTTAATTGTGCACCCGCTGGATTATGCATATCGCAAGATTGGGTACCTTTGTCGCGTAGCATAGTCGATCAACCCTCGCTTCGGGTACAACCACTATTTAATCTTTGGCTTTCGCCATTTCGATCGCCCGCATCACCATATCACGCGCCTCGGCAGCATTACCCCAGTGTCCGACACGTACCCATTTTTCTGGCTCGAGATCCTTATAATGCGTAAAAAAGTGCTCAATCTGCTGAAACACAATATCAGGCAGATCCTCTCGCTCGCACACATGAGCGTAATAAGGAAAAGTCTTGGTATCCGGTACACAGATTAGCTTTTCATCACCACCATGTTCATCTTCTAGGTGCAGAAGCGCGACCGGTCTGGCGCGCACCACACAACCGGCGAGGAATGGTGAGCGGGCGATGACAAGCGCATCGAGTGGATCGCCATCATCGCATAAAGTATGCGGAATAAAACCATAATTAGCGGGATACCGCATTGGAGTATGCAGGATGCGATCCACGAACAATGCACCGGATCGTTTATCAAATTCATATTTGACGGGCTCACCGCCGGTTGGCACTTCGATGATAACGTTGACATTACTGGGCACATTGCCGCCTACGGGAATAGCGTTAATATCCATAGAATTTGTTTTTCTCGCTATATTTGAAGGGATTAAAGAAGCAAATAGTCAATATAAAATTGTGCTTCAAAATTTAGTGTACTGAAGCTTAAATAGGGTGTCAAACATAAGCTTTAATTGCATAGAGAATAAATAAAACAGGATGTTGGGATTGCTATCGTCATCTCCATCTGCCGAGCTTTCCTTTCTCAGACATGGTCAAAGGTGACCACGGATAATCTTTCACGTGCGCTTGCAACTCTTCTTCGCGGTAGCGATTGATCCGTAACACGGCCAAAACAATCACCATGATGATTGGCAGCGTAAAAATCAATATACCGGTTAGCGCAATCAGATTCTCGCCAATCCACAACGTGACCGCCCAGTTAAAAATCAGCACCGATAGATAAAGTACCGGCCCCATTAACGAGCGAAATGGTATCGCCAATATTCCATAGGGCATTTTCTCATCGCGTTTATGGTCAATCTGTTGGAAAACGGCCACCAGCAGGAAACTGGTTAACAGCCAGCCGATATAATTTGAAATCGGCACGCCAAAATGCAATCCTTCTTCGTAGTAACCGTATATTTGTCCAAGAAACCAGCGATTGCCCTGCAACGCCACCGGATCAATAATGATGTCCAGAAATGTCTGTAGAAAAGCGCCCAGTACCAGCGCAGCCCACGAATGCCGGATGACGCGTGTTTCCAGCGTAATCAGATCCGCACCTTTGGTTGCCAGCGGCGACAAAATGAACAGCGCCGTGGTGTAGCTGCAATACGTTAGAAAAACATACGACAGCGAATCGAAAAAAGGCACCCCCCACACCCACAATTCCCGATGACTGGTGTCGTCGATGTAATAGTACCAACCATAAGGAAATCCGGTGGTAATCGAAAGCTTCTCCGACGCAAATGCAATCAGGTAGCCAGCGACAGTAAATCGCAAAGTCTTGCGCCAGCCCACATGCGGCACGCAAGCCAGTAAAAATACCGCAAAAAAAGTAAATACGTAAGGCCGCATGACAAGGGTGTCAATGGCGATATCAAACATGAACAGCTCCTTGGCTGATGAAAAGTATTAGAAATAAACAGACTTCAGCCTGGCAGGCTGAGGAAAATCGCCAAACCCCGGCAATTAGAAGTAACCGTTGGGATTCTTATCGTCATGCCAACCTACCGTACTGCTGAATCGAGGTAGCTAATGGGTAAATTAGGTACTTTGCAGATTTCCTTAACCGGTTAAACAGGAATAATCTGCACGCCAGTATTCATACCCGCACTTCGCAGCCGTTTGTCGTTAGTCGCGAGAGGCAAGCCGCGTCTGATTGCAAGTTCCAAATAAGTGGCATCATAAGTAGTCAGGTTTTGTGCACGGGTAAGAGCGAGGATCTCATGCAAGGCCCGGGGCGATGTTTCATTATCAATCACAATGGGTAAATCGCCAATCAGCTCGAGCCGGATTGATACATCGGCCGGCATGATCCTCCCTCTGCGTTCGGCTTGAATCATGACATTTCCCAACTCAAGATACCATAAATAAGGAAAGCACTAGCAGGCCGTTGAAAAACGTATTCGAGGCAGCCGATGCAAGGCAAAAACAGGCGAGAAAGCGCAGTTTATGCTTAATAAATGAGCATTTTGAGACTGTTTTTAACGCCGCAGCGGCAACGCAGATAGTTTTTCAGCGACCTGCTAAGCGCCTTCATCCCTGACACGCTCCAATAGCGCATCGCAAATTTCGGATGCCTCATCTTCAAAACACCAAGCAACTGCAATCGAGCAATCAAGAATAAACCCTGTCATCGGCGGCCTTCATCACGAAGTTCTTGCCACGATATACCGCCCAGGGTGCAGTTCTGTCGCAGCGCCTTTAATTTTGCAATCGCGTGATCGATCCGGCAACGATTTGCCGCATTGACTGGAACAAGCCGCGCCAGAGGTTTCCCATGTCGGGTAATAATGATTTCCTCACCTTGGGCCACACGCTCGAGCAAGGAGGACAAATGGGTTTTGGCTTCAAAAGCACCGACAGTAATCATATGTTAATGTGCCATTGTGGTTTATCTTATCGACCGGTCTATCATCTGATGATGATTCTGTCAGTCCATCAATTGATTTAGCGGAATAATAGAAAGAGACGCCCAAATTGAAAAAACTGGCAGTAGTTCTTAATTGTTTTGCTTTTGCAAATTGCAAGATGTAATCCCGGCGACACACGAGAATCTAAAATAACGGGGCTATAACGATAACCCGAAGGTCAATTTGTTGATTACTGTTATGGAGTGGATATTGGGATTTCTAAGGTCATCCCAACCTACCGTGCTAAGTAAGGCGCAATACGCTAAACGCATTACACCAAAAAATTTCTTCGTTCTTATGGCGTAATGCCCTATCTCATCCTATTAGTATGCTATCTATCTAAATTTGGTACATGCGATATGCCGCCGGTGCATTCATTCAGCAATTCATTGATTTCTTCAGATGTTGGCATATTATCTCTGATTGGTATTACCCATGATCTACCATTGCTTATAAAGGTCAAGCCACTTATTGCCTTACTAAGTTTTGGAATAGCAGAAGGATTATTTAGCCATTCTATATTACCATCAGGAAATTCGATTGCATTATCAGTTACCTCAACAGATATTTTTTTACCCTCACGAGACTTTACAACAAGCTCCATTACATGAAGTAATACGAGTTTACTATCCGCAAAACTGACATGAAATGCACAATTGTAACTACCTTCAATGTTAGCGACTGATGGATACAAAATCCCAACGGTACAATCTTCTCCAATATAATGTTCTTTACTAATTTTATATCCAGTTGTTAGTACCTTAGTTGCCGCTGATGTGATTTTGTAAACATTTGAAAATGTTTCATGTACAGGTCTAGTAAATATTGTGTCGACATAAGTGTAAAAGCTGCTTTCTCTTACCGTCATCCGAGGATTAAAATTATGACTCATATCCGACAACATAATCGTGTTAACTGGAGCTGGTTTTCGACTTAGCCATTGACCTAAATAAACTTTATCTCCTTTTTTAGCATCACATTCTAGTAAAGCTGAAATTCTTCTTGAAGCGCAGTAAAACATTGGTACACCTGGTGGATTACAGCGCTGAAAACCTTTTACTAATTCAGTAGGCGGCGCTTTGAGCTCATTAACTGTACCAGGTTTAGCGCCATTGCATATTCGGGCTCTGAAATAGAGTTCTGTTGAGCTTGAAGCAACAGGCACCCTAACATCTTTAATGGCTTTGCGAAGAATTGAAACAATATATTCGTAATCAGCTTTGTCTACGTCTAATCGGTTCAACTGCCTTATTAATTCGCTTATATTTTCATTCGTCATTTACATGAATTCATAGTTATCCATTTATTGGATAACTACTCCCGGATTCAATTTGCGTAGTATAACTACAATTAGGCGTTTAAAATGACGCAGCAATATAATGTCAGCAATAAAATCCCAAGAGATATGTCCATTCATATCTCTCTAAAAATTTAAAGCTAATTACTCCGCTAAGACATCATCACACCAACAACCGCAATGCCTCCCGATACTTCTCCACCGTTTTGTGCAAAATATCTTGAGGTAATTCCGGTGCCGGTTTTTTTTTGTTCCAATTCTGTTTTTCCAGCCAGTCGCGTACGAATTGTTTGTCGAAACTCGGTGGGTTGTGGCCGGGTTGGTATTGGCCTGCGGGCCAGAAGCGGGAGGAATCGGGGGTTAATACTTCGTCGATTAAGTACAATTCACCGGCATTATCTTGCCCGAATTCAAATTTGGTGTCGGCGATGATGATGCCGCATTGCAATGCATAGTCGGCGGCTTCGGTATAGAGTCGAATGGCTTTTGCGCTGACTTTGATTGCCAATTCTCTTCCGAGCAGTTTTTCCACTTCCGCAACGGAAATATTTTCATCGTGCGCGCCGGCTGGCGCTTTGGTTGATGGCGTAAAAATCGCGCCACCGGGGAGTTTGTCGGCCAGTTTCAAGCCGGGCGGCAACGCAATACCGCAAATCGCACCGGTTTGTTGATAATCCTTCCAACCGGAACCCACCACATAACCGCGCACGATCACTTCAATCGGCAATGGTTTCAAGCGCCGGATGACAAATGCGCGCTCAGATACTTGTTCGCGCTCGTCCTCAGCAACTACCGATTCCGGCGCAATGCCGGTCAAGTGATTGGGCATGATGTGCGCGAGTTTATCGAACCAGAATTGCGACAAGGCAGTGAGGATTTTTCCCTTGTCCGGTACTGCGGTTGGCAAAATCACGTCGAAAGCGGATAGGCGATCAGTTTGCACAATCAACAGCTTATCGTCATCCACGGCATAAATGTCGCGGACTTTGCCGCGATGCAGTAATGGCAAGCTTTTGATACTGGTTTCAAACAAAGCGGATGGCTGTGTCATGGATTTCAGATGTTAATGCTCGAGTTGTTTTTTAATGTGAACGGCTTGTTGTAATGCCACATCGACACTGGCATTTAGCACGGTAAAATGCCCCATTTTTCGCCCCGGACGCGCTTCGGTTTTACCGTATAAATGCAATTTTACGGATGGGTGCCGTAACACCAGATTCCAATTGGGTTCACCGTGTTGCCATAAATCACCGAGCAAATTCACCATCACTGCCGCACTGTGCTGCGTAGTTTCCCCCAACGGAAGACCGCACAAGGTACGGACTTGTTGCTCAAATTGCGATGTGATGCAGGCATTGATGGAAAAATGCCCGCTGTTATGGGGTCGCGGTGCGATTTCATTGATCAGCAGTTCATTATCCTTCAACACAAAAAACTCCACACATAGCACGCCTTGGTAATTCAGCCGCTCAACTACCTGGCAAGCAATCGTTTGCGCCTGTTGCGCCAATTGTTGCGGAATTCTTGCCGGTACGATGCTGATGTCCAGGATGCCATTAACATGTTGATTCTCGGAGACCGGAAAAGTGCTGATATCTCCGTCGCTGCCGCGTGCCACCACAACCGATACCTCGCATTTGAGCGGCATGAATTTTTCCAATACGCAAACCGGATGGTCTAATTGCGCATACGCAGCTATCAACTGTGCTTGATCGGCAACCGATTTTTGCCCTTTACCGTCATAACCAAACTGGCTGACTTTCAGAATACCAGGAAGAAAGTGGGTAATGTCTTGTGTAAAAATATCCTCATGTTGCTCGATGACTGCAAACGACGCGACGGCACAGCCACTATTGACCAAGAATTGTTTTTCCAGCACCCGGTTTTGCGCGATGGCGACGCTGTCGGCATCCGGGCTGACACGGCAGGATTGGGCAAGCTTACGCAACGATTCGGCAGGAATGTTTTCAAATTCGGTGGTAATCGCTGCACATTGTGAACCGAGTTTTTCCAGCGCGGACTGATCGGCATAATCTGCGCAGATAAAATCATTTGCGATGCGTCCCGCCGGACTGTCAACTGCTGGATCCAGCACCGTAACCCAATAACCCATTTGCTGCGCCGCTTGCACGAACATGCGTCCAAGCTGCCCGCCACCCACCACACCCAGCATGGCCCCAGGCATGATGCGCATCATTTCGGCAACTCGCTCGCGACAACCATTTCAGCTTGTTTATGGCGGTACGCATTCAACTGCGCGCTCAACTCGTCATCCTGAATAGCCAGCAATTCGACTGCAAATAATCCGGCATTAGCTGCACCCGCCTCGCCAATAGCAAACGTAGCGACGGGTACACCTCTTGGCATTTGCACGATAGAAAGCAATGAATCCAGTCCTTGCAAATGGCGGGAATTTACCGGCACCCCTAACACCGGCACAGTGGTTTTTGCTGCAATCATGCCGGGTAGATGCGCAGCACCGCCCGCCCCCGCGATGATGCACCGGATGCCGCGCGATTGGGCTTGTTCTGCAAACTGGAACATCAAATCAGGCGTACGATGCGCGGAAACGACTTTGGCTTCATACGACACATGAAACTCATCCAATACCGCAACCGCATGCTGCATCACATCCCAATCGCTTTTGCTACCCATTACAACACTCACCAATGGCTTAATCATGTTTGTTAGTTATTTGAATTCTTCAAAAATTGATCACGACCATGAAATATTTCCTGCATCAACTGAGTAATACAAGCAAAGCTCGGTATTTTATAAGTCTGTGCGATAATTGTGTGATTTATTTCACTGCTTTCTAAAACTATCGGTTTGCTATTATACTCATCACACTGGATAATGATTTTTTGAAGCGCGTTTATTGTAGTAAGTCTTTAGAGATAGAGAGCTTTTTGATATCCATTTAAAAACTCATAACTTATGAATTTTCAACGAGGAAAACAAAGCGACGAACCTGAGATTAATCTGGTTCCCATGATTGATGTGTTACTGGTGATACTGATATTCCTGGTAGTCACCACAACTTATTCAAAATTTGCCGAACTTGAAATCAGTTTGCCCCAAGCAAATACAGAAGAAGTCGACAAGAATGTTGAAAAACCCAATAGTATTGACATTACTGTCAATGCAGCCGGTGATTACACCATCAATCGCGTACCGATAAAATTTTCAAGTATAGAAAACTTGCGTGATGCGCTACAATCGTCTGCTCAAGATCTTGAAGATCCATTCATAATTATCAATGCCGATGCAAAGGCTACACATCAATCAGTCATCACTGTCATGGAGGCAGCGCGTCTGGCAGGGTACAATAAAATAACTTTTACTACCGAAACGCACCGCGCTCAATAGCCGATCTAACTAAATATCTTTTGGCATAAAATGACATCGTTTATTCATCGTATCCGCAATTTATTCTTTAAGGAGAAAATAATGTCCAATCATAACGTTGAAAACTTCTCTAAAAATGCGCAATCGGGTTCGCAATATATTCTGGCGCCCTTACCGTATGCAAACAATGCGCTAGAACCTGTGATATCTGCCAATACACTCAGTTTTCACTATGGCAAGCACCATAAAACCTATGTTGATAATCTTAATAACCTCGTGGCAAACAGCGATCTGGCAGGGCAATCGCTGGAGCAGATTATCAAAGCTACGGCTGGACAGGCTGATAAAGCAGCCATTTTCAACAATGCCGCACAAATATGGAACCATATGTTCTATTGGCATAGCCTTAAACCAAACGGTGGCGGTGAGCCCCCTGCGGCCCTTAAGCAAAAGATTGAAGCGGCGTTTGGCAGTGTAGACACGTGCAAAAAGGAATTTGCTCAAGCTGCGGTAACGCAATTTGGTAGTGGTTGGGCATGGCTAGCCCTGGATGGCGACAAAATTATCGTTAGCAAAACAGGCAATGCAGAAACTCCAATTACCAAAAATATCCGTCCACTATTGACCATCGATGTATGGGAACATGCCTATTATCTGGATTTCCAGAATCGCCGCGCGGATTATGTCAATATGATTTTGGATAAACTGATCAATTGGGATTTTGCCGCAGCTAATCTTGGATAATTTCCGAATTCATGACTGACATTACAATCGCCCTGTCAAAAGGGCGAATTTTTGATGATACCGCGCCGCTGCTTAAAGCAGCAGGTATTGAAGCACTGGATGATCCTGAATCCTCGCGCAAACTGATTCTTGCCACCAACCGCAGCAACGTTCGCCTGATCATTGTACGTGCATCGGATGTTCCGACGTATGTGCAATATGGTGCTGCAGACATGGGTATCGCGGGCAAAGACGTCCTTCTGGAACATGGCGGCACGGGTCTTTATCAACCGCTGGATCTTAATATCGCACGTTGCCGCATGATGGTAGCAGCTCCGCAAAATTTCGACTATCATTCTGCAGTGCGGCAAGGTGCGCGATTACGCATTGCCACCAAATATGTGCAGACCGCCCGCGAACACTTTGCAGACAAGGGCATGCACGTTGATCTGATCAAGTTGTATGGATCGATGGAACTGGCGCCATTAGTCGGTTTAGCCGATGCCATCGTTGATCTTGTTTCCAGTGGAAATACTTTAAAAGCCAATAATCTTAAAGCCGTTGAAGAAATTATGCCGATCTCATCGAGATTGATTATTAACCAGGCCGCATTAAAATTAAAAAGAAATATCATTCAACCGGTATTGGAAGCATTTTCTGCAGCGATCAAATAATAGTGTTTTTTGTCCCTATCAGGAATTCAGACGCATATCATGATTCAAATCAAACGATTCAGCTCAACCGATTCCGATTTCAGTTCCAAACTGGATAAGCTGCTGGCTTTCGAAAATGCGCAAGATGATAAAATCGAAGCAACGGTTGCACAAATCCTTACCGATATTCGCAATCGTAAAGACGCGGCATTACTCGAATATACCAATCGATTCGACAAATTGAGTGCAAAATCTGCTCAAGATCTCGAACTGACGCATACTCATTTACAGCAATCGTTAGCTGCCTTACCTTCCGTTCAACGGTCAGCGCTCGAACACGCTGCTGAGCGCGTTCGAAGTTATCATGAAAAACAGCAACTGAAATCATGGCATTATACCGATGATGACGATACCCTATTAGGCCAGAAAGTAACGCCACTGGATCGCGTAGGTCTATATGTCCCGGGCGGCAAAGCTTCCTATCCTTCGTCGGTACTGATGAATGCCATCCCTGCTAAAGTGGCCGGCGTACAGGAACTGATCATGGTTGTGCCAACGCCAGGGGGAGAACGCAATGATATGGTTCTGGCCGCAGCCGCAATTAGCCAAGTGGATCGTGTTTTTACCATCGGCGGCGCGCAAGCAGTGGGTGCATTGGCCTATGGCACTGAAACGATATCGCAAGTCGACAAAATCGTCGGCCCTGGAAATGCTTATGTTGCTGCTGCCAAGCGGCGGGTATTTGGCATTGTCGGTATTGATATGGTTGCCGGTCCTTCTGAGATTCTGATTATTTGCGATGGTCAAACAAATCCTGATTGGATCGCCATGGATCTTTTCTCTCAGGCAGAACATGATGAACTGGCACAATCCATCTTGTTATCTCCCGATACGGCTTTTCTCGATCAGGTGCTAAGCAGCATAGATCGCTTATTAGTTAAAATGCCGCGTCAACATGTCATTCGTGCTTCACTGGAAAATCGCGGTGCCTTGATTCATGTGCAAAATCTCGATGAAGCCTGCACGATTACTAACAAAATTGCACCCGAACACCTGGAATTATCTGTTGAACAGCCAGAAAAATGGGCTGATAAAATTCGCCATGCCGGTGCTATTTTCCTCGGCCGCCATGCATGCGAGGCTTTGGGAGATTATTGCGCGGGTCCTAACCACGTGTTACCGACTTCACGGACAGCACGATTTTCTTCACCACTGGGTGTTTATGATTTTCAAAAGCGCAGCAGCCTTATTCAGGTTTCTCAGCAAGGCGCTGCAAAACTGGGAGAAATTGCCTCCATTCTGGCACATGGGGAGGGTTTGCAGGCGCACGCTCTATCCGCAGAATATCGTTATAAGCATCGCTGAACACAGAGCGATGTTACAGTAGCTTATTGATAATGCGGGATTGAAACATGCCGGTCATTACTTCACGCAACCACCCGCTTATCAAACAACTGATCAAGTTGGAAGAATCCTCACACTATCGCAAAAAGATAGGTTTAACTTTGCTCGATGGTATACATCTCATTCAGATCTATTGCTCGGTACTGGGTATGCCAAAAAATCTGATTGTCAGCCAATCTTATTTTGAAGATACCGAAAAAGAACGTTTTCTAAAAGTAATATTTGGCAATCTGTTACCGGAAATAACCATCGTCAACAATGCACTCTTTCGCGCCATATCGCCGGTAAAAACACCAACGGGAATTCTCGCACTTATAGTTAAGCCTGAATTGAAGAAAGAAACAATGAGCGGGAAAGAAATTTTTAGTGTTCTGCTAGAAGCAATTCAAGATCCCGGGAATCTCGGTTCCATCTTGCGCTCAGCAGCTGCAGCCAACGTCAGAGATGTTTATCTCTCTGCACAATGCACCGATGCCTGGTCACCAAAAGCTTTGCGGGCTGCCATGGGTGCTCATTTCTTTTTAAATATTCATGAGAATTGTGATTTGCAAAGTGTTGCGCAACACTTTTCTGGAACTGTCATTGCCACATCCATACAAGCTTCGAGAAACCTCTTTGAAATTCCTTTAGCAGGTCCGGTCGCATTTATATTTGGCAATGAAGGCGCAGGATTGTCGAAAGAAATGATACACGCTGCAGATGAAAATATCGTTATCCCCATGCCTGGTAAAACTGAATCACTGAACGCAGCAGCCGCCGCCGCTATTTGTTTTTTTGAGAAAGTACGTCAGGATAGAACTGCAGCGCCGTCCTGCGGGATTGGAACAAAATAAAACAGCAGTGTATCATACGCCATCGAATAATTTAGTCGCTATGGAGCCTCATGAAAATTTCATTTTTATCCTTCACCATTTTGCTGGGATGCTTATTTATCAATCCGGTCAATGTCATGGCATTGCACCATGAGCCACAAACTGAACAAGAACAACAAGGCGGGAAAATGCCAAGCAATGAAGGAATTGTTGTTTCCTTTATGGACGCCGCTGGCTATACCTACATGGAACTAGAAAACAGTGGCCATCGATTCTGGATTGCCGCACCCACAACCAAAGTCAACAAAGGCGACCATATTCGTTTTGTTGAGAGTATGGTAATGACCAACTTTACCAGCAAAACACTGAATCGCACCTTCAGCACGCTAATCTTCGTTACTTCTACGGAAGTTAAGAAATAGTCTCTCACACTACGTCAGTAAAGCCAATCAGCAGCTTATTCTTGAGGCTTTTGAGTTCATCCCGGTATTGTGCTGCTTGCTCAAATTCAAGATTCTTGGCAGCGCTAAGCATTTTCTTTTCAATGCGTTGAATCTCTTTAGCCAGTTGCGATTCGCTCATAGTATCGTAACGCGCCTGTACTTGGGCAGCCTTGAGATTTTGTTGCGCTGATTCATAATTATAGACACCATCGATCAAGTCTTTTATGCGTTTATGCACTGATCGTGGTGTGATGTGATTTTGCACATTAAATTGCATTTGCTTCTGACGCCGGCGATTGGTTTCATCTATGGCCAAACGCATTGATTTAGTGACGGTATCGGCATAGAGAATTGCGGTACCATTGATATGACGAGCAGCACGGCCAATGGTTTGAATCAACGATCTTTCCGAGCGCAGAAAACCTTCCTTATCGGCATCCAATATGGCTACCAATGAAACTTCCGGAATATCTAACCCCTCACGCAACAAGTTAATACCTACGAGAACATCAAACTGTCCGAGACGTAAATCACGGATAATTTCAACCCGTTCAACGGTATCGATATCTGAGTGCAAATAGCGGACCTTAATCTGATGATCAGAGAAATAATCGGTTAAATCCTCTGCCATGCGTTTGGTCAGCGTAGTAACCAGTACACGCTCGTTCCTGGCAGTGCGCAAATTCACTTCAGACATCAAATCATCCACTTGTGTAGCCACTGGACGTACTTCGATAATTGGATCGACCAAACCCGTGGGTCGTACAACCTGTTCTACCACCTGACCACTGTTTAATTTTTCATAATCGGCAGGCGTTGCCGACACAAATACAGTCTGCGGCATCCTTCTCTCAAATTCTTCAAACCGCAAGGGACGATTATCTAATGCGGATGGCAAGCGGAAACCATAATTCACCAGATTTTCCTTGCGCGAACGATCGCCTTTATACATGCCGCCGATCTGCGGCACGGTGACATGACTCTCATCAATAATCATCAACGCATTCCGCGGCAGATAGTCCAGTAAAGTTGGCGGTGGTTCACCCGGTTTTTTACCCGAAAGGTGGCGTGAATAATTTTCAATGCCTTTGCAAAAACCCAATTCATTGAGCATTTCCAGATCAAATCGTGTGCGTTGCTCAAGACGTTGCGCTTCCACCAATTGATGTTCATGATAAAAATATTCCAGCCGGTCACGCAATTCGGCTTTAATTGTTTCCATCGCACGCAATGTAGTACTTCGCGGTGTAACATAGTGACTGGAAGGATAAACAGTAAAACGCGATAATTTTTGTAGCAGACGTCCTGTCAGCGGATCGAATAGCGACATACTGTCGACTTCATCATCAAATAATGTTACCCGCACAGCCGCTTCAGCGCTTTCAGCAGGAAAGATATCGACCACATCGCCTCTGACACGAAATACACCGCGCTTGAATTCCAATTCATTACGATCGTATTGCATCTCAGTCAAGCGTTTGATAATGTCGCGCTGAGAAATTTTCTCACCGGTGCGTAAATGCAAAATCATGCCATGATAATCAACCGGATCGCCAATACCGTATATACACGATACGGAGGCCACTATGATGGCATCATCGCGCTCCAGCAAAGATTTTGTCGCGGACAAGCGCATTTGCTCAATGTGCTCATTAATGCTGGAATCTTTTTCGATGAACAAATCGCGCGACGGCACATACGCTTCAGGCTGGTAATAATCGTAATAAGAAACAAAATACTCGATCGCATTTTCAGGAAAAAATTCGCGCATTTCAGCATATAGCTGTGCTGCCAGAGTTTTATTCGGTGCCATTAAAATCGCCGGACGACCCAGATGAGCAATCATATTGGCAATGGTATAGGTTTTACCCGAACCCGTAACGCCCAGTAAGGTTTGAAATGCCAGACCATCATTAATCCCTTCTACCAAACGTGTAATCGCACCTGGTTGATCACCAGCTGGCTCAAATGTCTGGTGTAATTTGAACGGACTATTGGGGAAGGTTATGATCACGAGTATAATTCCATCATTAAATTGTTTCATCGTGTCATTTTAACATGCTGCTCCAGCTATTTTCGTGTGAGGATTTTTGTGGAACTTTCTAACCGCGTTCAAACCATTAAGCCATCGCCAACACTTGCTGTTACTGCCCGCGCTGCCAAATTAAAAGCTGAAGGCAAAGATATCATTGGATTGGGGGCAGGCGAACCTGATTTTGATACCCCTCAACATATAAAAGATGCCGCGATTACTGCGATCAACAAAGGTTTGACGAAATATACCGCAGTCGGCGGAACACCCGGTTTAAAAAATGCCATTTCAGCAAAGTTTAAACGCGAGAATGACTTTGATTTTGATGCCAAGCAAATTCTTGTATCTTGTGGCGGCAAGCAAAGTTTTTTTAATCTAACACTATCCGTTATCAATCCTGGTGATGAAGTTATCATTCCTGCTCCTTATTGGGTTTCTTATCCTGATATCGTTTTGATCGCTGAAGGCAAGCCTGTATTCATTAATACCGGTATTGAGCAAAATTTCAAAATTTCGCCGCAGCAACTGGAAGCAGCTATTACCGCCAAAACAAAGATGTTTGTCATCAATAGCCCCAGCAATCCATCGGGAGCAGTTTATTCCATGGAAGAACTAAGAGCGTTAGGTGAGGTACTTCGTCGACATCCACAAATATTAATTGCCACCGATGATATGTATGAACATATCTTATTATCATGTCAAAAATTTATTAATATTGCCAATGCCTGCCCTGATTTATTGCCACAATGTGTAGTGCTAAATGGCGTTTCTAAGGCCTATTCAATGACAGGATGGCGAATTGGTTATTGCGGAGGTCCTGCATACATCATAACGGCAATGGAGAATGTCCAGTCGCAAAGTACGTCTAATCCAAGTTCTATTTCTCAAGCAGCAGCCGAGGCTGCATTAAATGGTGATCAGTCTTGTATTACTCCGATGATCGCAGCTTTTAAAGAGCGCAATATCTTTGTAACCGAGCAACTCAATCAGATCAATGGCATTCACTGCTTACTCTCTGAAGGCGCTTTTTATGCGTTTGCTGATATACGACAAGCAGTACAAGATATCCATAAAAAAGGATCGATAAGTGACTGCAACGATCTTGCGTTCAGCGAGTATCTTTTGGAACATGCCGGAGTAGCTGTTGTCCCCGGCTCAGCTTTTGGATGTGAAGGATATATGCGCTTATCATTCGCCACCTCGTTAGAAAATCTTAGACAAGCGCTAAGCCGTATCAAAAATTTACTTAAATAATTAATATCAAATATTCACTAATGGTATCCCGCCATTGCGGCTTTTTTAGTTTTTCCTGCTCTTGAGGGCACATTGCACAAGCCACATACATGATTGGAATGAATTTCCAATGAATGCACCACAAACTTTCCGTGACAACTGACACATGGAGTTATACACAATACTCCGCTGTCAACAAACCGTATTAAAGTCCAAGCTCGAGTCAAACTTAAGACTTTTTCCAACTGATGTACTTTAATATGCTCAATATACAGTCGATAACCTTTTATTAGAGCATCAATACCATCAATTCCGGTGTTTTGTGTTATGTAGTGATATATATTGATAAATAGTGATGAGTGCATATTAGGTTGCCAGCTCATAAACCAATCTTCTGAGTAAGGCAACATACCTTTTGGAGGAGATATGCCTCTGATTTCTTTATATAGTTTAACAAGACGCTCACGACTTAAATTCGTATTCATTTCTAACACTTGTAATCGTGCACCCAATGAAATTAGTTCTGTTGCAAGCTGAATCTGCTTGGCTTCAGTAATAATGCTTCGATTGCGCATATTTGTCCCCTTTCCGTAAAGAAGAAAGCTATGCTATAGCTTCTGCTGGTTTTCCAGCCATAAGAATGGCTGCATGTGATTTTGTTACTGCTTGATCTCGGTTATCATTGGATAACATTTCAGCAATCAAACGATCATCAAAACGAAAACGACAAAGTAGCATGTTAGAAGCAGCCATCTTAACCAGTTGCGCAGAAGTCAATCTGTCTAAGATCTCAGCTACATCTTTATTAATACCTAATCGATACATTGCGGATACCTTGTCTTCACGTAACATTTGTTTTGCAAGCAACATATAGCTCAAGTTAATATCCCTTATTTCTTCAATAATTTGATCTGATTCCATTTTATAATCCTTCCCGTTAATTAAAAAATCATTAAATTAGTAATACGCGAATCATTTGTGCAGATTTTCAATCATCACTAGGAGTAAGTAAATGGAAATAGAGCCTAAATGAAGCTAGGTAATTTTCTTATCTGAATGTAAGAATTTTACCTACAAGCTTTAGATACCAAGGTAATAAATTTAACGATCGATGTTAATTGACTTAAGGTTACAAGATTTCTGATTGATCGATTCGTTATACAAAATTATTGATTTGCATTACGAGCGACAATCGCATATCCATATAACGCATTGACTATAAATAACATTATGTTTATGTTGCAGTTGTATTTAAAGAAAGCAGATTCAATTACTTCAATTACTTCAATTACTTCAATTACTTCAATTACTTCAATTACT
>CADEDJ010000052.1 GCA_902826055.1 uncultured Nitrosomonas sp.
TAATGCTGCTATTGACCTTATCCGTACCCTCATTAAGTTTTTCAGTAACGACATCACCCGTATTATCTATAAAATAATTATCATCACCAAATCCTCCTTTCATAGTATCAAGACCATTACCACCGTTGAGAGTATCGTTACCAATGTCGCCAAAAATTGCATCATCACCATTGTCACCATTGATGACGTCATTTCCCGCTAGTCCTACCAAATAATCACCAAAAAGTGTACCGGCAATTGTGTCATTGCCCTCGGTGGCATTACCGGCCGTAAGGGCTACGGTCCAGCTGACATGCTCCTCTACTTGATCCAAGTGAGTTCTAACCCAGCCAGTATTGTCATAAGCGCGTGCAGTAATTGTATAGGTACCCACCCCAGCAACAAACTGAGATATATTTATTGAATTACCGTGTCCAGCTGGAATCCCATTAATCGCCCAATCAACTGCAATCACAGAATTATCGATGGGAGTTACAAAAATTGTATTGATGTTGTTGAGTTGTGTAAGGTTAGGAAAATAATCGTCTAGTGGATCGACATATTCGTAAAATTTGAGAATAAATTGCTCTCGACTAACAGCATCAAATGGCTGGTTTAATTCCCTCATCTTGGAATTGAATGATGGTCGAAATATGCCATTATCGTAATAGCGTCCGCCATTGTATGCTCCAATCACACCTAAATTTGGGTCAGAATAACCTAGCCAAGCTTGCCATTTTGATCCTGTCGGATCTTTGGTAACATTAGCTTCTCCAGGTTCGCTACCTGTATAGGTGCCTGGATTGCCACCATATTCATCTGCCAAAGCAGCAAATGAATGCCCCACTTCGTGCAATGCAAGTTCATGTGCCAAAATGTTACCCCCAGCAAAAACTGCGTAATTTCCTCCTCCTCCTCCGTACGTTGTACTATTAACAGCAACAAAACGCATTTCACCAGCATAACCTTTGTTTGCCAGAGATTCAGCAAGTGCCAAATTAGCCAGATTATCATCAATATAGAGTAAACGATCAGTAAGCCCATCCCAATAATAGCTGGCGTTTAACGCTGTATTTACATAAATTCCAGTTCCCGGATTATCGGCACCAGATTGTTCCGATATCAAATCGATACGATGAACATTAAAAAAATTGGCGTAAGTTCCAAAAGGCTGCGTGAGAACGGTGCTCCCAAATAAGTAAGCTAAATAGCTATCTGTTTGCGATGCATAAGTGGAAGAAATTTCAGAAGTTGTATAGCCATCTCCCATAAAAACAATATCGATACGGTTAGAACTTTGACCGTTAATTATCAAATCAGTTACATTCGACATTATCGCAACCCCCTGTTATAAAATATTAAATACAGTCATAGATGTATATGATCCGTTGATTTTTTATAGAACTATCTAATAAATATACGAAAACCATAGTATTGAGAATTTCTTTCTAAATAAGACGAATTTGCGATACTCCGATTGATGCTCAAAGATGAGTTATGACCGAAGCTATAGAAGATTCTGCTTCAGGGAGTGATTTATAACAAGTGCAATTTGTGCAGGTCGGTAAAAAATGTGTTACATCAAATACCGACTTAGTTGTTCGTGGCGAGAAGTTTAGCTTCAGGCGGTTGGATGTTAGAAACCCATTAACAATAGATTCAATGCCTGGTTATTCAGTAACAAGTGAGGCGAAATTTTCAAGGCTCTGATGATTGGTGCGTATTGGGAATGTTAATTTGTTGCTAGCAGCTATATTAAAGCACGTCAGCACAGTGTACGGGGGGTAATCAAGAAACGTTAGGTTATCGAGAGAAGCTGTCTAGCACTACTACTATGGAGATCCATTTGCGGGTTGAATTTGAGATTAGCAATGGAACTGATTGATTATTTTGCAGCACCACGATTGATTACCGAGTTAGCTGATGGGCAAGCGATTTTATATGACAGTGAATGTATGTATACGTGAGTAAACTATGCTAAATGTCAACAGATCCCAGAGAAGATTCACTCTAACAAAAATTACTTAACATAAGCAACTTAAAAGTAATCGTCTATTAATTTAATCTCTTTCAGCTTTAATTCCTCGCTACTTGCGGCTGGGCGCTTTACTTGTTTTTGGTTTTAATTTTTTACAGTCTGTTGTGGAAATGCATTATTGATTATTGATATGTGTAAAAAAGCGCGAGTAAGTACATAGTTATGCAGATTCTTTTTGCTTATTTAAATTTGGTTTGATATTTTTTAAGAAGTAATATACAAGTCATAAATTGATAATTCCATCGAGTTTTGGCTTGTATCGAGCCACATAACAGACTAAACTTGGTTCAATATCGAGCGTGTCGATTGAATTTTGTAACAGCATTTTCTACTTTAGAATCTCCCGCATGGAAGCGAAATTACACAATAAACGCCCCAAGCATCTGAATTTGTTCAAGATCAAGCAGCCCTTGCCGGCTGTGGTTTCAATTCTGCACCGAATTAGCGGTGTGCTGTTGTTTTTTCCTGGTATCCCATTGTTATTGTGCAGCTTGCAAATGCTGCTGCATTCACCACAGAGCTTTGAGGCTTTGCTGAATTATTTGCATTACCCAATAGTTAAGCTGATGGCGTTGTTGTCACTGTGGTTTTTTTTGCATCATGTATGCGCGGGTATCCGCCATCTCTTTCTGGATTTGCATATCGGGGTTGCATTGCCGCAAGCGCGTGCCAGCAGTAAACTCGTATTCATTGCCGGGTTCATTTTAACTATGCTGACGGGATTGATGCTATGGTAAAACAATCTAAACTTGCGGTGACAGGTGCGCATTACGGTTTGAAAGATTGGCTGGTGCAACGTGTAACAGCCGTGTTGATGACGCTTTATCTGATCTTGCTGGCGGGTGTTTTGTTTGTTGCTGCACCATATGATTATGCGGCGTTGAAAAGCATATTCAGCCACCAGTGGATGCGTATCGCGACTTTTGTATTTTTCACCGCTTTGCTGTGGCATGCATGGATTGGGGTGCGCAATGTGCTGATGGATTATGTGCATGCCGCGGCTGTTCGCCTGACCTTGCAGATAGCGGTTATTACGGTGTTGCTGTTTTATTGGGTATGGATCGCTGAAATATTGTGGGGTTGATGTGGCATTAACCAAAAGAAAATTCGATGTAGTCATTGTCGGTGCGGGCGGTGCGGGAATGCGCGCGGCGTTGCAATTATCCGAAGCAGGGTTGAAAGTGGCGGTGTTATCCAAGGTATTTCCCACGCGCTCGCATACGGTCTCGGCACAGGGAGGGATTGCCGCTGCGCTGGGTAATGTGACCGAGGACAACTGGCATTGGCATATGTATGACACGGTGAAAGGCTCCGATTACCTGGGCGATCAGGATGCCATCGAATTCATGTGTCGTCATGCCAATGAAGTGGTGTATGAACTGGAACACTTCGGCATGCCGTTTGACCGCCTGGAGAATGGCAAAATTTACCAGCGCCCGTTTGGCGGGCAATCACAGAATTTTGGCGGCGCGCAGGCGACACGCTCGTGTGCGGCGGCTGACCGTACCGGTCATGCGCTTTTGCATACGTTGTATCAGCGTAACGTCAGTGCCAATACGCAATTTTTTGTCGAATGGATGGCGTTAGATTTGATTCGCGATGAGCAGGGCGATGTCTTGGGCGTCACGGCGTTGGAAATGGAAACTGGTGATGTCTTGATTCTGCAAGCCAGGGCAACATTGTTTGCGACTGGTGGAGGCGGGCGGATTTTCCAAGCCAGTACCAATGCGTTAATCAATACCGGAGACGGCTTAGGCATGGCAGCACGTGCCGGAATTCCGCTGGAAGACATGGAATTCTGGCAATTTCATCCAACCGGCGTGTATGGTGTCGGCGTGTTGATCAGCGAAGCCGTGCGCGGCGAGGGTGGCTATTTGCTGAATAAGGACGGTGAGCGTTTTATGGAGCGTTACGCGCCGAATGCCAAGGACTTAGCGAGCCGTGACGTGGTTTCGCGTGCCATGACTACGGAAATCAAAGATGGGCGCGGTTGCGGTGAGGAGAACGATCATTTGCTGCTGAAACTCGATCACTTGGGTGCTGAAATCATTACAACGCGGTTGCCGGGGATTCGCGAACTGGCCATTAAATTCGCGCATGCCGATCCCATCAATGAGCCGATTCCGGTGGTGCCAACCGCGCATTACATGATGGGTGGCATCCCGACCAATTATTATGGCCAAGTGGTAGCGCCTTATAAAACCGGCCCGGAAGAAATAGTGTCCGGCTTCTATGCGGTAGGCGAGTGCGCTTGTGTTTCCGTGCATGGCGCCAATCGTTTGGGTACCAATTCGCTGCTTGATCTGGTGGTATTTGGCCGTGCCGCAGCCAATCAGATCATTGAGGATTTGAAAACGCACCCTCACCATAAACCATTGCCCGAGAATGCTGCGGATAAGACGTTGAGCCGATTGACCCGTCTGGAAAATCAGAAGGATGGCGAAAATGTTGCGCAAGTGCATGCCGCTTTGGCCAAAACCATGCAAACTTATTGCGGTGTTTTTCGTTTTGAAGACATGCTGCAGAAGGGTGTGGAAAAAATTATTGAAGTCGGCGAGCGTATCAGTCACACAGCAATTAATGACAAAAGCAAAGTATTCAATACTGCGCGAATCGAAGCTTTAGAACTGGATAACTTGAAGGAAGTCGCGACGGCTACGATGATTTCCGCTGAAGCCCGGTGTGAAAGCCGCGGTGCGCATGCGCGCAACGACTATCCAGAGCGCGATGACATCAAGTGGCTAAAACACACCTTATATTTTAGCGAGAATAATCGCTTGGATTATAAACCCGTACGGTTAAAACCACTCACTGTGGAATCTTTCCCACCCAAGGCAAGAACCTACTAAAATCAGCCGTCTGGCCTCGTTGTTTCTGACTGGAATCAATGGCTCAATCTTTAAAAATAACAATTGAAAAATCATGAAAAAGTTTAAATATATCGTTTTGCCGGTTTTGCTCATCTACTGTTCCCTGCACGCCGCATTGGTTTCCGCCCAAACACAATATGTATCCGATCAACTGGAAGTTACTTTGCGCCGCGGTCCGACGCTGAGTCATGCTGTGCTCAGGATGCTCAAAACCGGAACTGCAGTAGAAGTTTTGGAAGTTGATGCTGCAAGCGGCCATACGCGCGTAAAAACCCAGAGCGGCGTGGAAGGTTGGATACTGAGCCGCTATTTGATTTCCGAACCCACTGCAAGAATGCAGTTGGAAAAATTGCTGAAAGATAGTAATCATGCGGTGGGCAACGATCAATCAGTCGTTGCTCAGTTGAAAACGATTCACAACGAATATGACACGGCCAACAAGCGCATCGCGCAACTTGAAGGGCAAAACAAGCAACTGGAACAACAATTGGCTTCAATCAAGCAGACCGCCGCCAATGTTCTAGCAGTCGATGAAGAAAACAAAAAAATGCGCCACAAGCTCGCAGCATCCGAAGAACGCCTGAATGCATTGCAAATGGAAAATGTTGAATTGCAAAGCGATAAAAATAAAGATTGGTTCTTTGCTGGAGCTATCGTTTTGGTGGGTGGATTGATATTGGGTTTAATCGTTCCGCATTTGGGCCGCAGAAGAAATTCCCGTTATGGGGATTTTGGCTGAGGAAAATTAATTTTTTTATCTGACTTCCTTGTTGTTTAGCTAATCAAAGACTTATCAGATTTTCTCTAAGAGAATACTTAGAATTGACTAAGTGTATTGCTTATTTACTTATTCTGTCTGCAAGCCTAGCATGTAAGCATTTTAGTGACTCGTCACCGCTGCAGGTAAGCTGTGATACCACGCTATCCTTAAGTCTTGTTTTTGCTGGGAGTAATCAAGATGGCTGATCCTGTTTTTAATTATGTGGGTGCTAATCCGTTTGGTTTAAGCAATGTGGGTTCGCTTGCCAAACCTTCGCTAGTTGATATTGATGCCGATGGCGATTTAGATGCATTCATTGGTAATAATAATGGCAACACGCGATTCTTTAATAATATTGGATCGATAAATAATCCAGTATTTGCTGCTGCCACCAGTAATCCATTTGGCTTGGGAAATGCGGGTACTGCAGCTCCTACCTTTGTTGATATCGATGGCGACGAAGATTTAGATGCATTCATTGGAAATTATTATGGTGGTATTTATTTTTTTAGAAACATCGGAACAGTAAATGATCCAGTTTTTGCCGACCTGCAAGGCCAACCATTTGGTTTCGGTTTAGTAGAAGGTCATGCTATTCCTTCTTTTGTGGATATCGACGGCGATGGTGATCTGGATGCTTTCATAGGAATTGGAGCTAGTAGATATGGCGGAGATTATGGCGGTGATGTAGTGTTTTTTAAAAATACAGGAACATTTAGTAGTCCGGCATTTTCAGCGATTAGTAGGAATCCATTTGGTTTAAGTAATGTGGCTTTCTCTGCTAGTCCCACTTTTGTTGATATTGATAGTGATGGCGATTTCGATGCCTTCATAGGAAATAGGACTGGCGACACGCAGTTTTTCAGAAATACGGGGACACCCAAGCAACCAGCATTTGCAGCTTCAGAACTCAATCCCTTTGGCCTTATTGAAGTTGGGTTCAATGCTACCCCCACTTTTGTTGATATAGACGGAGATAGCGATCTGGATGCTTTCATAGGAAATGCCGCTGGCGACACGCTGTTTTTCGCTAACAATGGGTTATTACTGGTAAGTAAACCTCAAAACGATATTCTGACGGGAACTTCGTCGAGCAACGATACGGTGACTTATGCATCCGCCACGGGTCCGATAACCGTTTCGCTGAATATCACGACGCAACAAAATACCATTAACGCCGGATTGGATACCATCACGCAGGTTGAAAATCTCATCGGTAGTAACTTTGCTGATAATCTGACCGGTAATACTGCTAACAATATTTTGGAAGGCAGGGGCGGTAACGATACGCTGACAGGCTGGTCTGGTGCGGATACCATGATCGGCGGGGCGGGCAATGACAGCTATTTTGTCGAAAACAGCAAGGATGTGGTAACTGAGAACTCCAATCAAGGCACTGATCTGGTCAGCAGCCGCTTGACGTACACGTTACCTGCCAATGTGGAGAATCTGACATTGACCGGCACTGCCGCAATCAATGGCACGGGTAATGACCTTAACAACACATTAACCGGAAATAACGCCGCCAACGAATTAAATGGCCAAGCCGGCAACGATCAGCTCAACGGCGGGGGCGGTAACGATACGTTGATTGGCTGGTCCGGAGCGGATGCCATGAGCGGAGGACCTGGTAATGACAGCTATTTTGTCGAGAATGCGGGCGACGTTGTAACTGAGAATCTCAACCAGGGTACCGATCTGGTCAACAGCCGCTTAACATACACATTACCTGCCAATGTGGAGAATCTGACATTAACCGGAGCGGCAGCGGTCAACGGTACGGGCAACGGTCAGGCCAACATTATCATAGGCAATACGGCTGCCAATCAGCTAAGAGGCATGGCGGGCAACGATATTCTTGATGGCGGTTTAGGTAATAATGTGCTAACCGGTGGAACAGGCAACGACTTTTTTCGCTTCACCAGCAATGGCCATGTTGACGTGGTCGCCGACTATAACGTAGCCAATGACACGGTTCAACTGGACAATGCAGTATTTGCCGCATTGACAGCTACAGGCACGTTGGCTGCCGGGCGGTTCAGGGTGGGGGCACAAGCGTTGGATGCCAATGACAATGTCATTTATAACAAAACTGCAGGAACGCTTTGGTACGACGCGGATGGCAATGGTGCAGGCGCTGCGGTGCAGATTGCCGTCATTGGCAGCGGCTTGAATCTTACCAATGCGGATATCATGGTGATTTAGCAATAAAAGCTGGTGTTTTTTGAAAACTGGCGATAGGTAATCGGTTGGTTCGAAGTTTTTGTAAATTTTACTAGATCAACGCATAAAAAATGTGTTAAACAGTGAATCTTAATCAGCAGAGAGATGTATTTTGTTAAGGCACCGGCCTTGTTGCTAATGAGATTACGGGTAAGTGGTTGAGCGCCTTTTTCGGGAGTGCAATCGTAAAATGTGGTTAATAGATTCATTGTTTATTGCTGCTGGATTGATTGAGATATATCAATGAATTGATTTTTTGAAGTATTAGAATAATTAGATGTATGGTTGGTGAAAAATATCACATAAATATTCCCTTTACGCAGATAGACTGCTATTAAATAAATGAAACAAATGAGTTTTACATTGTTCATAAATAAAGGGAATAGCCTTATAAGTACACGCCAGGTGCGGCGATAGCAAATCGACGCTTGCCATTATCGAAGCATGAATAATCCACAATTGCTATCGATTCATCAGAACATATCTAGATTGGCAAGAATAAGTAGTGGCTTGCACAAGATCTTATTTTAATTAAATATTTTTGGAGGAAAGTATGTCAAATCCAGAATTCACCTACTCGTCAACAAATCCTTTTGGTTTGAACGACGTAGGTATGCTGGCATCACCGTCATTTGTAGATATTGATAATGATGGAGATTTAGATGCGTTTATCGGTGAAGTATTCGGTGACACGTTTTTTTATCGGAACACAGGGACTGCCAATAATCCTGCATTTGCCGCGGCTATTATGAATCCGTTTGGTTTAAAAAATTCCGGCGCTTATGTGAATCCTGAGTTGGTAGATATTGATAATGATGGCGATTTGGATGCCTTTATAGGTAATTTTGATGGCAATGTATTGTTTTATAGGAATACTGGGACAGCTATCAATCCTGTTTTTGCTGCAGCAATTACCAATCCATTTGGACTGGGTGACGTGGGCGCTCAATCCAGTCCCACATTTGTTGACATTGATAACGATGGCGACTTAGATGCTTTCGTAGGTAATTTTGATGGCAACATTTTGTTTTTTAGAAATACCGGCACAGTGAACAATCCGGTTTTTACTGCAGCTCAAACGAACCCATTTGGTTTAGAAGATGTCGGGTTTCAGGCTAATCCAGATTTTGTTGATGCTGACAATGATGGTGATTTGGATGCTTTTGTAGGCAACCTGGATGGTAACACGCTGTATTTCCAGAATACCGGTACATTAAATAATCCAGTTTTTGCGGCTCCGTTGACTAATCTTTTTGGCTTAACGGATGTGGATTCCAATGCAAATCCTACCTTTGTTGATATTAACGCTGACGGCGATTTGGATGCATTCATAGGTGAAAGATTGGGTAGCACCGTGTTGTTCGTGAATGATGCTACTGCTGTTTTTCGTATCAGCACGGTAGCCAATGAAGTTTTGACAGGAACGGCTTCTCTTCAGGATACCGTCACTTATGCAACCCTTGCAGCGGCAGTGAATGTTTCTTTGACGATTACTACGCAACAAAATACCGGCGGTGGTGGACTGGATACGCTCACTCAATTGGAAAACCTGATTGGCAGCAATTTTAACGATACCCTGACAGGTAATTTCAGAAAAAATGTTATTACCGGTAGAAATGGCAACGATACCATTGATGGTAAAACCGGTGCGGATACGCTGATTGGTGGAGATGGCAATGAAATTTATTTTGTTGATAATGCGGGAGATGTGGTTATCGAATATGTTGATCAAGGCATTGATCAAATTAACAGCAGTGTAACCTTTACCCTTCCCCTTAATGTAGAAAACCTCACTTTATTCGGTGCAGCATCTATTAATGCTACGGGTAACGATCTCAACAATAGATTGATCGGCAATTCAGCAGCCAATCAGCTAAATGGCGGTGACGGCCATGACGTTCTCAATGGTTTGGGGGGTGCGGATACAATGGCTGGTGGATTGGGATTTGACAACTATGTCGTTGACAATGTGGGAGATAGCGTTATCGAGAATTCCGCTTCAGGAACCGACAGTATTAGCAGTAACGTGACATATACATTACCTGCCAATGTGGAAAACCTCAAATTAAATGGCGCTGCGGCAATTAACGGCACCGGCAATACGCAAGCCAATAGCCTTACGGGAAATTCCGCTAACAATCAACTCAATGGTGGCGGAGGTAATGACATTCTTAACGGCGGGATTGGCATTAATACATTAACTGGCGGCGCGGGGCAAGATATCTTTCGCTTTAATTCGACCGGCCATACCGATACGATTACTGATTATAGTGTGGCTGATGACACTTTTCAGCTTGAAAACTCGATATTTACCGCTTTGGGCTCGCCAGGTGTTTTGGCAGCAACGAAATTTAGAATCGGCACACAAGCATTGGATGCCGATGATCGTATCATTTATAACAATGCCACCGGGGCGCTGACATATGATGCCAATGGCAATGGTGCTGGTGGAACGATGCAGATTGCAGTCATTGGAACCGGCTTGAGTATGACAAATGCTGATATTGTGGTTATTTAGAATGGGAAACGCTGTTATCGTCTAACAAATATGCAGTAATAGCCTTGTTTTCTCTGACGGATGATTGTGAAAACACGTGTTGACACACTTGCTTTTGAATTTTTGAATATATAAGCGATTATTCAGAACGCACGGCATCAGAAAAGAATACTTCCTTGCGTTTCTGTTCATCAAAATAAAGAGGTTCGCTAGGTTCCAATCGATGGCCTAAGCTTTGGATCTGCGTCCAGATATCGGGAAAAATGCCAAGCCGCTTAAAACGGCGGGCATTTTTCTTAAAATCTGGCTTGTTGTTGAGCGAGTATAAAAGCTCAAATAATAACAACCAGCCTGAGATATCAAACTTATTGATTGCCAATTGCTGTTGTAAGAATTGGATGGCTGCCACTGAATCTCCCTGCTTAATGATTAGGCGCGCTTGCGATACCATTTCACTGGATGGATCAAGAGAATTTTCTGTTGTGACAATACCTGGCGGGTAATGATTCATGAATGAAGTTTCGTTTTGAGGGGTGATGTTTACTTTTGAAAGTAACATCGAATTCCTGCGTCGCGTTAATTTTTCTTGAATTGTGTTGTAGTTGCGTAATATCAAGATGATAATCAATACTGTCAGTAAAATTCCCAAAATAAATACAGCATCAAAAGTGAATTGATTTTCCCATGAGTCATCACTGGGTTGTACAGAAGGTACTGGATTCTGTAAATTCTCATGATTTATACTGACTTCTTGCAAAACATCGCTGGAATGATCAACGTGCGGCATAGATTGTTGGGTTTTTAATGTGTGCATGGATTGCAGCGAAGCAATTTGTGATGCCAGAGAATCTGTGTGCTGAGTCAACAAGGCGAGTTCACGTATTTCTATATCTGCGATTTGTTCTAATTGAGTCATAAATTGCAATAGCAAGGGATTGCTCTCATTACTGGCAATCATCTCCACAGCAGCTTCTTGGTATTCTCCGGAAGGTACATTATTGGGGCGAATTTTTTGTCGCTTATTAACGGTTGCGGCTGAGGCAGCATGAACCGTTCTCAAATCCGGGATATAGACGAGCGTATCGGCAGCAAGTGACCGATAGGCACCGCCGGGAAAAAGCTGTGGATTTATGAGAATGACTGTGCGAATGAATTTTTCTTGCGTTATGGAATCCTGCGGAAACATCAGGCGTGCAATATTCCTGATATTTTCGCCTGGCAAGAGCTTCCAAGGCATACTGGCATTGGAAGCAAGAGGCTGAGTTGCTATGTTATTTTGTACGGTATCTGCACGTACTGGGTATAGAACAGGATTCTCTGCTTTAACCGGGACGCCTGTTAAAAAAAGGATAACAAGCAAAGTTAATCTGCTGATGAATGCAGTCATTTAGTTCTTTTTACAAAATTCTGCAATTGCTTTATTGGCTTCATTAATTCTTTGTTGGCGTGTTTCATCATCGACATAAACTATTCCCCCGCTGCCATCCGGTACGGTTAAGCGCGGCGAATCAGTATACATTCTAAGCCGAGTCTGCGCATCAATACACTTCTTTTTATTTTCTTCGGCATTAGCTTGCTGTTTGGTTTCTTCTTCCTTTTTTTGTTGTCGGCGCTTATCAAATTCAAGCCTCTCTTCCGCTAAGCTTTTCGTTTTATCCGTTTCACTAGTGGAGCGTGCTGTGGGTTTGATATTTAGTCTTTGTTCTTTCTGGCTAGCACCAGGAGGAGGGGGCTGATCGGTGTATTGGATTTTACCGTTCTCATCAACCCATTTATATATTTGGGCATTAGTCGCTACACTGAATAGCATGATCAACATTGTCATTACAATAATTTTCATCAAATGCTCCTGAGAGTGAATGGCATTGAGCGCGTCAAACAGGCATCTCCATAATTCAAAAACATATCACATTGCAATAATAACCGGAAATATGACGCATGCTCAGCCGAATTGAGGCAAAATTTGTAGTCAATTTGACTTATAATGTCGCTTTGCAAAGGATTATTACTATGCAGTTGATTCAAAAAGCACTCACATTCGATGATGTTCTCTTGATTCCGGCGCATTCAACGGTTTTGCCACGTGATGTCAGCTTGACTACCAAACTGACCCGTACCATTGCGCTGAATATTCCTTTGGTATCCGCTGCTATGGACACGGTTACTGAAGCGCCATTGGCTATTGCCTTGGCACAAGAAGGCGGTATTGGCATTATTCATAAAAATATGCCGATCGAAGTGCAAGCAGCGCATGTGGCACAAGTTAAGCGCTTTGAAAGCGGTGTAGTGAAGGATCCCATTACTATTCACCAAAATATGACCGTGCGTGAGGTACTTGAGTTGATACGCCGGCATAAGATTTCCGGATTACCCGTGGTCAATGGCAAGAAAGTTGTCGGGATTGTGACTAATCGCGATTTACGTTTTGAAACTAATCTCGATCAAGCCATCAAACACATCATGACGCCGAAGAACCGGCTGGTTACGGTCAAGGCCGATACATCTCGTGATGAAGTATTGGCGTTGTTGCATAAACATCGTCTGGAGCGTTTGCTGGTTATCAATGATCAGTTTGAGTTATGTGGACTTATTACCGTCAAAGATATTATCAAAACTTCTGAATATCCATTAGCCAGTAAAGATGAACAGGAGCGTTTGCGTGTCGGTGCTGCAATCGGTGTCGGTGAGGGCAGTGAAGAACGCGCTTTTGCTCTAGCGGAAGCAGGTGTTGATGTGATTGTTGTCGACACTGCGCATGGCCACTCGCAGAGTGTGCTGGAACGTATTGCCTGGGTTAAAAAAAATCTTCCAACGGTACAGGTGATTGGTGGCAATGTTGCTACGGCGGCAGCAGCCAGAGCGATGGCGGATAATGGCGTAGATGCTGTTAAAATCGGTATTGGCCCCGGTTCCATTTGTACCACACGGATTGTCGCAGGCGTTGGCATTCCACAAGTTACCGCGATTCATGATGTATCGGAAGCTTTGAAAGGCAGTGGCGTACCTACCATTGCTGACGGCGGTATCCGCTATTCCGGCGATATTGCCAAAGCTTTGGCAGCCGGTGCGGATACTGTTATGTTGGGTGGATTATTTGCCGGAACCGCAGAAGCGCCGGGCGAGATTGAATTATTTCAAGGCCGTTCGTATAAGAGCTACCGTGGCATGGGGTCATTGTCTGCGATGCAGCAAGGTTCAAGTGATCGCTATTTTCAAGAGAAAGAACAAAAAAATAATGATAAGTTGGTGCCCGAAGGCGTGGAAGGGCGCGTTCCTTTTAAAGGTAGCATTTCAGCAGTCATCCATCAGTTAATGGGGGGAGTGCGTTCAAGCATGGGTTATCTGGGGTGTGAAACAATTAGGCAGATGCATGAAAAAGCCGAATTTGTGGAAATAACGTCGGCAGGTATTCGTGAATCTCACGTGCATGATGTGCAAATTACCAAGGAAGCACCCAACTATCACGTTAAATGAGTTAATCAACATGCATCATAAAATTCTCATCCTCGATTTTGGTTCACAATATACGCAATTGATTGCGCGGCGTGTGCGTGAGACTAATGTATATTGCGAATTGCATCCTTATGACATCAGTTCGGAATTAATTAAGGAATTCTCACCAAAAGGTATCATTCTTTCCGGTGGACCGGCTTCGGTTACCGAAGATGAGACGCCACGCGCACCGCAAATCGTTTTTGAACTGGGCGTGCCGATTCTGGGAATTTGCTATGGTATGCAAACTATGGCGGCACAATTGGGTGGTGCGGTTGAAAATGCGGTAGTACGTGAATTTGGTTACGCAGAAATACAAACTACGCAACATGGCGCATTATTTTCAGAAATTAAAGATCGCACGAATGCAACCGGGGATAATGTACTGGACGTGTGGATGAGTCATGGCGACAAAGTAGTGACTTTACCTGCTGGATTCGAAGTGATGGCGCATAATGCTGCAACGCCTATTGCCGCCATGGCGGACGATAAGCGCCAGTTTTATGGCATTCAGTTTCACCCTGAAGTCACCCATACCTTACAGGGAAAGGCAATTATTGACCGTTTTGTGCATGACATTTGCGGTATCAATCATGATTGGAATATGCCGGATTATGTTAATGAAGCCATTGGCAAAATTCGTGCAATCGTTGGCAATGACCAAGTTATCCTGGGATTGTCGGGTGGTGTCGACTCCTCAGTGGCGGCTGCTTTAATTCATCGTGCGATAGGCGATCAGCTAACATGTGTCTTTGTAGACAATGGCTTGCTGCGTGCCAATGAGGCCAAGCAAGTGATGGAAACTTTTGCGAATAATCTTGCCGTTAAAGTGATTCATATTGATGCTAGCCGTGATTTTTATCGCAGCCTTAAAGGTATTACTGACCCTGAGACCAAGCGTCAAGTAATCGGGCGGGAGTTTATTGAGGTGTTTCAACGCGAAGCGACAAAAATTAGTGATGCGAAATGGCTTGCGCAAGGCACCATTTACCCCGATGTCATTGAGTCGGCCGATGGAAAAACGAAGAAAGCCCGCACCATCAAGTCACATCATAATGTCGGTGGATTGCCGGAAACCATGCACCTAAAATTGCTGGAACCATTACGCGAACTGTTTAAGGATGAGGTGCGCGAATTAGGTTTGGCACTCGGTTTGCCTCGCGAAATGGTATTTCGTCATCCGTTCCCTGGACCAGGTTTAGGCGTTCGCATTCTGGGCGAAGTCAAATACGAATATGCTGAATTATTAAGGCAAGCCGATCTGATATTTATTGAAGAATTACAACGCTCTGGCTGGTATGAGAAAACTTCGCAAGCATTTGCGGTTTTTTTACCGGTCAAATCTGTCGGAGTGATGGGCGATGGCCGCACCTATGAATATGTAATTGCGCTGAGAGCAGTGCAAACGCAGGATTTTATGACGGCTAATTGGGTAGAGTTGCCGTATTCGCTTCTAAGCAGGGTTTCTAATCGCATTATCAACGAAATTCGTGGCATTAATCGTGTCGTTTACGACATTTCCGGTAAACCACCCGCTACTATTGAGTGGGAATAACCTAGGCTGGGGTTTAAAGAAATAATCAATCGTTGTTTTTAACCTTGGGTGGCTCCAATGGAAGAATTGCAACTTGAAATGATTTTGCTGTTCTGGCTGATAGCAATTAACGGTGCGCCTATTCTGTTAACGAGATTTGCTGGTAAGCAATTTGATTATCCCATTGATTGTCATCGGCTGTTCATTGATGGCCGTCCTATTCTGGGTACCTCTAAGACCTTCCGCGGTCTTGTGTCTGCGCTACTCATGTCAGTTTTGATCGGTAGCATTTTTGCAATACCATTGCTTACAAGCCTGCTGTTTGGTGCATTATCGATGGCAGGTGATATGACATCAAGCTTTGTCAAAAGGCGATTGGGATTAACATCCAGCGCAATGGCATTGGGATTGGATCAAATCCCGGAATCTTTATTTCCGCTGTTGGGATGTAAAGATTTGCTAGGAATCAGCAGTTGGCAGATTTTTTCGATTGTGATGGCGTTTTTCTGCGTGGAATTGATACTTTCACGGATTCTGTTTTGGTTAAAAATCCGCAAAACACCTTACTAAGCTTGTAGTAAGTGATGAATGGTTACTTCCGGCGGACAGTTAAAGCGCACATTTACAATGGATGTGCCCGCCCCGACTGAGGTATACCCCTGCATCTGTTGATAGCGCCATTTACCGGCACCTACGGAGCGTGGGCATTTGGAATCCAATGTAATGGGAATTCCACCCGGAAGACAAATCTGCCCGCCGTGCGTATGTCCGCAAAACATTACGTCAAAATCAGCATATGCGGCTTGGCGATAAATTTCGGGTGTGTGGGAAAGTAGCAGAGAAACGGCGCCTGCTGGAATATCCCGGGTTGCTTTTTCCAAGTTGTCGACACGAAAATAGTGCGGATCATCTACACCGGCAAGAAAAATTTGCGCCCCCTGTTTTTCCAACACAGCCATTTCATTCATCAACATGATCACTCCCATCGATTCTAAAGCGGGTAGCATGCGGATCGAGTCATGATTACCCAAAACACCGTAAACCGGTTGTTTTAACATAGTAACAAGCCGTTGCATGCCGTCAATTGCACCTTCAATCGCGCCAAAAGTGCGGGCGCGATAATCACCGGTCAGTACACAAATATCATACTGCAGATCAGCAACCGTCTGAATCAATGCGCTCAGGTTGCGATCGTCCATATCCACATGCAGATCAGTGAGATGCAAGATCTTGAAATCATGGAAGACTTGAGGTAAGTGCGGCAAATGAATTAAATTCTTTTTGATCTGCAAATTACGTGCATTACACTGGCCGCGTGCATACATGCCAACCAATTGAATGGCAAAACGGATCAGCGCATGCCCAGAGTACCAGTTTTCCGGATGAAAAAAATTCAAACCCTGACCAAATACGCGATGCCCGTGATCGGCTTCAATACCAAGCCGCTGCCGTGCATGCACGCGGCCGAGGCGTGCTTCTAATTGTTGTTTAATCGTATCCATATTGACTGACAATTATACGGTAGAAATTCGGCTATAAATGTGCGTCAATGTATTGAGTTGTATTTATGTTAACTTAAGCGAGATATTCGATCTTTATTTGTAGTAGTCGAGATCTGAAGTAGTGGATCGATTAAAACTCAAAACGCTTCGATGGAAATGAAAAAACAGCAAATCGGAAGAAGGGGCAATCTCAGGCTCAATAAACCCTTTACTGGTATCTTCGCCTGTGCTTTCTGAGGGTATCGATTGATCGCAAATTGCGGCCTGTGTTTCGAATCCAACAAATTGTGTTTGTTTTGAGCATTAAGCTCAACGCTTGAACATTGTTCCGGATACTTTTGTAAGGCTGCAATCAGTTATGGGTGGATTGTGATTGTGACTAAAAAACTTTAATAGTACTATTTCAATGTAATGAAAAAATCATCATATTTCCCAGATATTCTATTTATTGTTTATCTAACTGTGGAGAGCGATTATGAGTTATTGTGAAAAGAAATTCTCGCGGCGTAAGGTAATAAAATTCATAGCGTTAGGCACTGCTATCCCTTTTATGAATAGCTTAATTGCCCAAGCACAAGCAGTAAAATCATCCAAGGAATTAATGAAGTATCGTGATAAACCAAACGGAGAAGAGCAATGTAGTAATTGTATGCAATTCATTCCGGGTAAAACACCTGATGCTAACGGTGAATGCAAGGTTGTAGAAGGTAGTATTAGTCCTCATGGGTGGTGTAATTCATATGCCAAAAAATCATAAATTATGCATTTCATCTCATCATTACAAAATAAACATCTGATCTAATTAAGTAGTTATTTTATTTGAAAACACGATTTGATGGCTTTATTGCGATGCGACTCACCTTAACATATACCATACGTTACTGATTGAATATTTGCAGCTAAAAATTAAAATGACTAATACGGATGAAATATCGCAGATAATTAAATTACCTCCGGCAAAGCCGGAGGCGTTTAAGGAATTTCTTACACCAGCCTTGCACGAAACCAATCAACAAAAAAGTACTTAAGAGTAATTATCTAAGCACTTGATTTATTTGGCTACTATGGTTGAGGGATTTGAACCTGCGATCGTCGGGTTATGAGCTCAAAAAATACATATTTTCTAATGTTGATTGATATTCCTTTGTACGCTGATTTTGTGGTGACATGCTGGTGACACATATTCCGAATAGGAAGGCACAACATGAAGGCAGCAACCCAGATCACTCCCCTCGAAGAAGTTGAATTATCAGCAGGAAAAAAACAAACTAAAATGCGAAGGAAAAGAACGCGTCTACCTTTGGGATAATGAGGTTAAGGGTTTTGATGTTCCTGTAACTAATGCTGGATCAAAGTCATTCAATTTCAAGTCAAGCTTCATGGCAAATCGCGGTACGCTTGACGATTGGCAAAGCCGGCACATGGAAAATACCTGAAGCTAGAGCCGAAGGCCGTCGCTTACAAGTCCTGATCGATCGGGGTATAGATCTGACTTGGTCAGGTTTCCCATTACTGAAGATGATTCACAACCTGGATAAGGTTATTAAATCGAATCATTAAATAATCAAGTTATCAAACTTAAATAAATCTTCAACGTATACAAAAAACAGCTACAAGAAATATTATTGATGTCAGAATTTAAATAACCAAATGTGCCAATTATGACAATTAGTTGGATTAAATCTTCGGAGCAGATGCGTGTCGAAATTACAACGAACAAAACTAAAAGGAATTAAGTAAATGATTAACAACATTTTATATGGTATTGCAGTAATATTGATGATTGTAGTCGTAGCGTATGGCGGGTCATGGTTATATCAGTTATTAGTAGAACTGCTTAGGAAAACAGTGTGATCAAGTAGTTGATTGTTATTTGAAAAAATGCTTATAGAGGTTTTGACGGTGCGGTACATTCAAGCCCCATTTAAATTTTAGAAATCAAAAATTGACAGCGGGTTGGACACAACATATTAAAACTTCTGTGAAATTGGGGATTAGCGCACAAATGTGTAACCGGTTAAAAAAGCGCGATTGAATGGTGCAAATGTAACCTTGACCCAACGCAAACTAAATCATGGCGTATTGACGAAAACCAAGGTGTTAGAGTTAAGAAACAAGTATCTTAAACTGAAGCACCAGAAAATGTTCGCAGGATTTAAGAGCTACAGGCCCTAGTAAACAATTCAAAGCAGCTTAATCGTGACAGCAATGACGCAACAAAAACAGCCGCGCTAAAGTAAAAAGCATTGGCTTTACAGGTTACTGCAGAACATGAAAAGTGAATCGGAGCTTAGATTGAAAAATTATATATTGTAAGAAAGTAATATTTGAGCGTGGCTGACAATTCAGAGACAGTGTGATGTCAGTACCAAGACGTATTGCGCCACAACAAGTAGCCGGTAAAAAATCACTAAAAGAGATTGAATAAGGAATGACCTGCTGAGATAGCCGGAAGGATTTAAACAAATCCCCCCGGCATTCAGTGTAAAGAGAAACTATTACTATATTGCGTTCTCATAAAACGCAATAATTATTTCGGCATTGCAAGAATGGTCTTTAGGTTTTTTATTTCATTTATTGAATTGTGATGGTGACATATTGTGGTGACATAAATTTTACAAATAAAAAAGCACTTAGGATTTAATTCTCTAAGTGCTTGATTTATTTGGTTGAGATGGCAGGATTTGAACCTACGACCTTCGGGTTATAAGCCCGATATAAATAGTATTTATTGGTGTTGATTGATATTTAAATACTTAACAATATTCATTAAATACTTATACTTACTGTTTTTCATATTATAACCTGTATTGATTGAAATTCATTAAAATTGATACAAAAAAGCTACATGGTGGCTACATGAAAAATGAGACGTGAAAACTTTACATCCCGTGCTATTGCTTGCTTTCAATGCGATGAAGGCAAAGAACAAACTATCTTTTCTGATGCAAAAACACCAGGTTTAGGATTGCGTGTTACTAAATCAGGGAATAAGAGCTAGTATCAGAAACAAAAACTCACAATATTCATGGTGTTCTTAGCACTAAGAACCTGTTCAAAGTCTTTGTAGTAACAATGCCAAGAAAGCAAGGTGGA
>CADEDJ010000053.1 GCA_902826055.1 uncultured Nitrosomonas sp.
TATTGAAGCATTGTTGAAGCAATGTGGGTAGGTGGTGGGGTTGGATGGATACGATAAACGAATACTTCACTTCGTTTCTTTCGCGAAAAAGACCGTCGCTTCCTTTAATATTTGCCGCTCAAGCTTTAATTGTTTGTTTTCTATCTTAAGTCGCCGAATTTCTTCCTGATCCGATATCAGCTTCCCATTACCTCGGAATGCCTGACCATTATTGTCCGCATCGTTCCCCTTGATCCATCGTCTAAGCATGTTAGCACTGATTTCCAGGCTCCTGGTCGCTTCTGCTATCGTTAATCTCTGATCCAGTACCAGACAAATTGCGTCCAGTTTGAATTCCTTTGTATAGCGTTTCCTCGGTTCCATTTTTTCCTCCAATTAAGACTATTTTCTCTTAACTGGAATGTCCGGGTCTATTGGACCACATCATATTAATCATAACAAACAATTAGTTACCTAAACATATAATATATATACTCTCAAAGATCCCAAGGTGTATTTTTAATGCCCACTAACATTTGCAGTGCTCCAATACTTGGCAAATAATATTGTTTAAGCCTAAAGCGACTCTCATCTGAAATTTTCTCGTACCCCTCTCTAGCCTCATTAATTCTCTTGTATAAATTCACCAAGAGTTGCTTCAACTTGGGCCTTTGTCGCAAGAAGCGTTCAGATTTTACATTAAAATTAATTGCCGCCTTATGCAACCATTTTATTCTACTTTCGTAAGTCACATTAATTTTTTTATAGTTGTAATCGTCAAAATAGTCTGGCGAAATATCAAGAAATTGACATAGATCATGCATGAAGCTAACTATATCCCGATTCATATCTTCAAAAAACATTACCTTAATTTGTTCTTTCGGAAATTGTTGATAATAATACATAAGATAATCGGCATAGCGACCGAAACTAATCACTTTTAAATACCATTCATCGATACCCAATTCCACAGGAGTTTTCTGACCGGAATCATAAGCAATACATTTATCAATATATTCTTCGAAACTTAACCCTTTGCTGAGATGTAGGTTTCCAACATGGAAATTAAATGATGAATATATGCGATCTATAGGATTTCTAAGAATAAACAGCAACTTGACATCTGGTATCATGGAATGAATACGTCTTGCTACCTCAACTCCGCTACCAAGATAACCCGGAGAAGCTTCCATTACTATCTTTGCTTGATGAGCACTATCACCAAAATATTTAGTATAACTTGCAATATCTTTTTCACGATCACCAGAATATGAATTTCGGAAGAAATCTGTTTCTTTGACAATAGAACCACAAACCGAGGGATGCGCACTTAAATAAGTAAACACTGATGTTGTGCCAGCCTTTTCTGTACCGGCAATAATAAAATTAGCCAAACCAGTTGCACATTCTTCTTTCATGTACTGCACACCTTCTTCAAAAGCTGAGAATTAGATTTAATATTTCAAAAAGTAATGTTATATAAATCTACTTAAGTATCTAATTAATATATTAAGAGCAAGATTAATTACAGTCGCACGAAAGTTATTCCACACTACTAATCAGCGATATTTTTTGCAAAAATTCTTGGCCTCGCAAGCGCCGCCATAATACTCGAATGATGAAAACTGGATTACCTATTGCATAGCGCAGAAACATTCTACGTGGCTCAAGAATAAATCGAAATAACCATTCTATACCTAGTTTGCGCATTTGGTATGGTGCGCGTCGCATCTCACCAGAATAAAAATCAAATAATGCTCCCACTCCAAGCAAAACAGGTGCGCAGATCTTATCAGCATTACGAGCAATCCATAATTCCTGCATAGGTACCCCCATCGCCACAAAAAGAATCTGTGCATCACTCTCATTAATTGCTTTGATCATTTCCATCTCATTATTTGCATTAAAGTAACCATCATGAGTCCAAACAATATCTAAATTTGGAAACAAACTTTTCATTTTGTCTGCGCATCGCTGAGCAATTCCAGGACGTGCTCCAAGAAAAGCTAGCCTAATTCCAGAGTTTGCTGCATCACGACAAATTAATGGAAACAGATCTGTTCCATTCACATTATCCTTAAGCGAAAAACCTGCCAACTTAGAAGCCATCCGCATACCGCTGCCATCCGCGAATAACACTCCACCTCCATTCTGTAATACACAAAAATAGTCCGCATTTATGGCAGCCATATTAACGCAATGAGCATTAATAAAATAAATCTTGCGCCGCACACCTAACTTAGCATCGTGAACAATATTTGCACTTGCGTCAATTAATGTTGTATCTTCTATATTCAATCCAAATAAGGAAATACTACTCATGATATATTCTTTACCTTGCAGTTATTAACGTTCATGATCAAATCATTTTTAACTATCACTTATTAAGAATCGTATCATAAACATGAGCCACGCTCTGTGCCATACTATGATCTGAAAAGCTAGTCACCTGAAGTCGGTAGGCTTCTTCACGAATTGCGTTCCAGTTATATTTTCCATTTATCAATTCTACAAGTACATTTGTCAATTGCTCCGCATCCCCCGGAGTAGTAATTAAACCGGTGCGTCCGTGCTCCAATATCTCAGGAATTCCTTCTACATCTGATGCCACTACTGGTACTCCCATCGCCATGGATTCTAAAATCACCATCGGCATACCCTCTCCGAAAAGGCTGGGTAAAACCATCACACTCATTTTATCAAACTCAGCATTCACATCTTTAGCAAAGCCAATCCAATCAATCACATTTGAAACTCCCAAATCCTCCGACATTTTTTTAATTGTTTTTTCGTATTCCATTGTCTCAAATGGACCTACTGCTCGCAGACGCACAGTTTTTCCCATCTTGCGTAAATTTGCTAACGCTTGAATTAGAACTTCCATACCTTTGCGTGGACGAAACAATGCTACGCTACCTATTACCCATTCAGCATTTGGCTTAGATCGATTAGATAAGGGTCCAGGTGTTACTACGCCATTAGCTACCATATTTATTCGCGCCTGTGACCATCCTTGTTTTTTTAAATAACACTCAAGACTCTTTGACACTGGAATCAAGCGCGCAACTCCAATAAGACTCAAGCGCTCCATAATTGCATTTTTGCGATTTCGCCAGATACTTTCAGTATCCCGTGTAGTAGGACTATGCACATGATGAACGAGTGGCACGCCAGCCAGCCAAGCTGCTATTCTTCCCACCAAAACCGCTCGGGGAGTATGTGTATGCAATAGAACATATCCATCTCGCTTTATAATACGTGCAATCTTCCATGCCGGCGCCAAATCATATTTCGATTTCATACCTAACTCGAATAATGGCCCAGTAGAATTGCGGCAAGCTGAAAACTTTGCTGGTTTAACACACGCAAAACCTACTTCATAACCATAATCAGGCAAACGTAGGGCTAAAACATCTTGTACTCGCTCTGCACCGGAAAAAAATTCTCCGTTGATAACGTGCATAATTTTTGTCTTCTTTTCACTAGTATTCATCTAAGATTTTTAAATTAAAAAAACTTTTGGCAAGTCGAACTCTCGCTCGTTAAAATAAATACTGAAAATGGATAGCATCTATAAATTCTAATTGGAGAAGCAAAATTCAGATAACTTTATCGATGACTTATGCTAAATTTTAAGTGGATCAACACTATTGTTTTGTTGTTTAGTAAGGTCGATATCAATTGTGTAGCTAAATGTAGCTTATTCTGCATCTGGTAAAAACCAATTTCATATTAATCAGTGCCATGACAATCTCTATCACGCATTTTTCAAATTATAGCTTTCAGAAGATTACCTTAAACTCTTAAAATCCAATTTTAGCTTACCATCGACTCTAAAGGTGTTATCAATTCTTCCATACAAAAGGATTAAGAAGATAAGCACGCCGCCGCAACCCCCGACCTAATAATGCCCTATCAAACTGATTTAATGGCTTTACTAACATCAATCCAGGTATATATCCTACCAATACTGCAGCCAACCCCCACCATACTCCCAGCTTATGTCCAATTATTAAACCCAAAACCGCTAATAGCGCAGCAATACTAATACTCCGACAAATACCAAACCAATCCAACTTCATGCTCCCAGCTTGATGATTTAACCATGTTAGAGTAAGACTATTTAACAGCCAAACGGACAATAAAACTCCACAAACTACCCCGATCAAACCCCAATTTGAACCATAAATAACTGCTAATGGTGTCAGCACAGACAAAAAACTAAAGTATCTTAGCTGTCGAGTGTATGGAAATATTTGCATGATCATAATAACCATTTGTCCCTGGCTCGTAGCACCCAAGCTTAACAACATAATAAGCATTATTATTCCAGCGTCCTCAAACCGTCCATCACTTGCAATTGAAATAAGAGCATCGCCTGCAACAATGATTATTACTACACAAATAGCAATGACAAGTAGATTACTCTTCCATAACAATGCCATGCCTTGTTTAACTGCATCAATTTCTCCTGCCACATAACGAGAAATTAGCATAGGCCGAATAACATTTCCTAATAACCTAGCAGGTAAATAACGCGCCACCATGAATAGTAGTTGTTGAATAAAGGCAAACATCCCTGCTGCTTCAAGCCCTAATGTACGTGCCACAAGAATACGAAGCGTACCCGCATTTGCAGCAGCCTGGAGCAAATTAACGCCTGCCATGTGCCATGCAAAATTTAATATCTCATTTTTATTCAGCTTAAGATTACCTTTATCTGGCATTACCTGCATTTTTTTTATTAAGAAAAATTCGGCTAATAAAAGACATCCAAGTGAAACAATCAAATCTACCCAAAGCAAATATTCCAGTGTTAGATGCTGGGTAACCATTAGTATAGTTATTCCAATCAATCGCCCAAAAGGCATAAGTGCTTGAGTTAATTGTGACCATCGTTGTTCCAGAAGGCATTCAAGCATTTCTGCGACAAAGCGAAATCCAAGAACAGTAATAATCAAACCAACCGCGAGCAAATTAGCATTCTGCTGCGGCATATCAAAACCCACCCATGTAGCAATATCCGCCCAAAAATAAGCGATTAGTACTGCCCAAATTGCCGTAAGGGCAAATCTAATTAACATCATCCAGCGAACAAACTGGATCGCGTCACTTGATGCTCCTTTTGCGGCCAACTCCGGTAAATAGCGCCGTACTGCTTCTAGCATTCCCAATGAGCTTAGCGGTACCATCATTTCTATCATTCCCCACAAAACCATGTACGTACCATAATCTATGGGCATTAACAAACGTACTAGCCACAACGTAAGGATGAAAGATGCAATCGCTTGCGCAGTCCGCCCTAACAGAAAATGTTGGATAGCTTGACGAAAACGTTTACCAGAATAAGGATTGGGATTATTCAAATTGTTTATCCGAGTAATTCTTGGTATTTTGATTCCACAAAATCCGCTATCACGTCGTATGTACGGTTCGCTTGTACCCATTTAGGGCCTTTTGCTGCCATTACCCTCGCACATTCAGGATCATTTAATAAGCGACAAACTTCCTCGGCAAAGGCTTGTTCACTCCATGGAATACATCTTCCAACACCACTTGCTTCCACTACTTCGCCTTGCTCAGGATGTTCGTTGGCCACAATGCACTTAGCCATTGCCATATATTCGATAAGTTTAGTAGGTGAGGTAGATAATAAAACTGGAGTCGGATAAAAAGGAGAAAAACAGATATCTGCACGCTTCACTAATTGCCACGCTTCATCCATTGGCAAGAAGCCTGTAATGGTGACGGCATCTAACAATCCTAATCGCGAAGCTTCTTCTTCTACGGCTTTTCGATCACTAGGTAATTGACCATCACCCACATATAATAAACGGGCTGCAGGATAAAATACTCGTACTCGTTGCAGTACTCGCACAAGCATTTCTGAATGGCGTAACTTCATAATAATGCCAAGATGAAGTAAAATAGGAGCATTTGTGTTTGGTGCAACAGCATCTTCTGCTTTTCCTACTTGATTAGTTCGAATACCCATTGGAACAGAAGTCATTTTAGCGGGTGAGATACCTTCATGTTCTACATCTTTTTTCATACGTTCACTTTGAACAAAGATATGATCCGCTCTTGGCAAAATTACCTTATAGAGTAAGACTCGAATAACTTGTCCTTTTAACCAAACCAAACGATGATTCGGTACGAGCCTATTTTTGGCCTGATATAATTTGGATTCAGCAAATGGATAAGACATCCAATAGGTAAAACGCGCATTTGTCAATCGGGCAGCTAACCATGCTATTAAACCAGCAAAAAATTTGTCCCGTACCTGAATTACGCTGTACTGACCTTTAAAGGCTAGCGGAAGAATCATTAAATCTCCCCACATACCCAGTAAGTTATTTAGTATCCTCCCCAATAATCCTTTAAATTTACTTCTAGGTGTAAGATAAACTATATTATCTAGCCAATTTGTCGGCGATGATAAACTCAATACTCCCGGTCCTCGCTGCATTAGCCAGTCAATTTGATGACCTCTTGCTGGTATTTGCTTAGCAAATAATTCCACTACATCTGCCCGAAATGGTGGGAAAACATCTTCTACTACATAGAGCATTTTCATAGTAGCCTCATTACTCATCACTGATAAAAACTCAATGTATTAACATAAAAAAACTGCATGCTCATTTATTATCACCAAAAAAATTTAAAAGAAACACGCCGTTTATCTTGGATAATAGTACGCATTTATACCAATACATTTCTGAAGCATGGTTCATTAAATAAGAAAAACTTAATTCCATCTACTTTTATAGGCTTACAAACTAAGTTAAATAAAAATTTCTCTTGGCCACTCACTTTTAGTCACCTAATATATATACTATAAATAATGTGGCACTTACTAAAGATGAAAGTGAAGCACATTCTCCTTTTTCATCCAACTTATAACTTTTTCAAGATATGATATTAGAGTTAACCTAAGCTATTTTTCAAAAAATTACACCATCCACATATAAATAAAGCACCGCATGGCAAGCAACGTAGTATTAACTACAGTTTTCAATCAATTTCGCCTCAGGTGGCAGGGAATTGAATTTAAGCAAAGATTAAAACTAATAAATTTTTCTCTGTTTACATCACATTCCATTCCCAGAACAAATCCAATGATGAAACAATCCCATACGTGAGGTGTTGAATAAATATAACCACATAAATATTTTATCCCCAATCGGTAAGTATTATGTTCGTAAGAAATATAATTACTCATCAATTAATATGATAAGTTAAATTATTCCCAGTAAATCGATAAGCTTATTTTTGTTAGTTCTCAAAGGAGCCAGCTAACAATGCCGTTTTATGGAAGCTCAAACACCAAGTTTGAGTGGACGATAACTATCGTTTTCTTTTTCAATAGCACCTTCTTCCGTTTCTTTGGGATAAATATAACGCGGCACTTGCAGTCCCGTATCGTATGCGTTAGTCTGTGATAATCTATCATTCGATTCCCCTAGCTTTTGGTCAAGTTAGAAGAATCAAGGTGACCGAGTTTCTCTCGGTCAAGCCTTTATCAAATCTCTGGCATAACCGAGGAATTACCTTTTTATATACTTAAGCAAAAATTCCAACGCTTTAGAGTCTCCTGTTGTACATCAAGTACCATTTTCAACTCCGCTTCCGTCCAATTATGGGTCCATGCTTCCTGCTTTGGAGAAAGATGCAAAGATTCAATAGTATTCCAAAATGAGGCATTATTTTTCGCAGTAATTCCCATAAAATCCAAGATACGTTGCAGTTGTTCACATGGATTACTTAATAATTCATCATAGCGAACTTCTAATAGCTGGTCAGCTCGAATCAACGCAGTTCCTTGCTCCAAAGACTGCATTTCTTCAACCCAATTCTGTGCCGCGAGCTCCAATGGATTAAAGCCATCACTCATCATCTGTTGCGGAGTTTTACCGGCCCAATACAAAACATGATCATTCCACCATGCTACCTGTAATAAAGAATAAGCAACTGCACGACCATCTCTGATTAAATGAATAAACTTTGCGTCAGGAAAAATTCTCTTGAGAAGCGGTATTCGGCGATTATTAGCCGTACGCTTAGTCAACAACACTTCCCCACAAGATGCCTGACGAATACACTCAAATTTATCTTGCAAGCATTGCGCTATTTGTTGTTGAAAAGAATCATCAGCAACCAGTGTTAAAGGAATACCGCAACTAGTATATACTGATTCCGCCTCCGACGGGGTAGGCACAATGGAATGAAGCCAATCACGTTTCTCGTTGAAGTAAGCGCCGCCCTCTTTTTTGAACCAAGTTCGACGTTTATATTCTGGAAACTGATTAAGTAGATAGTGTAAATAAGACAAAAGTGGCCAATTAGGAAAAGTTTTTTGATAATTACTTAAATACGCCACACTCTGATGAACAGATAGTATCTTATATAATAGTGTAGTTCCCGAACGCCCAGCCCCTAAAAGAAACACTACGCGATTTTCCTTTTTGCTCATGATTCCCTTTGAGATATACGTCTTCTTAACATACTTCTTTTTATAGTCGCTATTTCATAATGCTCTACAGTGGTATTTTCTAAGAATAAAATTGCATTAGATGACAGTGTCATAACTAATACCCTTATCTTCAATTAGTTTTATTATATAATGCGCGCCAGCTTGGCCACGGCAAACTCTCTAGATCTAGTTGTCGGGCCAATTCATGCATATCATCAGCTAATATACTCTGTAAACGCACCTTCGTTTCATCACGCATTGGTGGAATAATTTGACGTAAATCAATCTGGTTATGTTCACGACGTATATGACGAACTAAGTTGGTTTTCTTGATAGTTTCAATTATGCCACCAACCCCTACCGCTCTGCCCAATTTGCCTAATCGCTTCAACAAATAATCCACTTTTGTATGCTTTATCACTAAACTCTCATTTACTTTTTTCTCCAAAAACCAGGATTGATGATCTTCCGAAACACCTAAAAAACGATACAAGTTTCGTGCTTGAACAGAGGAATCACCACGAATATCCTCTTGAAAAATTACCATTAATTGATTGCGTGGAAACACTGCTAACCAACGTGCAAGCTGCTGCGCATAATACGATTGCATTATATACATTGGATTGTTTATTAGTCCGTTCTCAAATTCCAAATTACGTCCGCTAACATGACCAAGTCTTACTTCATGCAAATGATTTGAATACGCTCTCTCTATCGGATCACGAAGAGATAGTATTATTTTCATATTTGGATTATAAAGAAACACGCGTTCAGGTGTCTCAACATCCGCGAAATATGAAGGAGATACTTCTCCTACCATCTCTACAGAATTAATCTCACTAGTATGCCGCTCATACCATTCATATCCAAAATTATAATAGTATGAGAAAAAATCAATCTCTTTCCCAGGATGAACTGCTACCCCTGGATGGTCGGAGAGAACACGATGCAACCATGTAGATGCACATTTCTGCGCGCCAATACCTATAAAATTAATTTTCACATTAACAACCTTTCTATAAACAAAAATATGAACTCAATATCAGCGCAATAATTTAACATTAACACGTAATTTCAATGAATCCAGAATCTCAAATTTCTAAGTACCTATTATTTAATGTCTTACTACACCTAATACCGCATAATATAACAACAATATATAGTATATTTTTCCTACTTAAAGCTTTGAGCCCTTACGGTGAACGCTACATTTCATAATGTCAAAACAACATATAATAAAAAATATTATTAATACTGGCTCTTACCTGTATTTTTTACAAATCGCGACCAATAAGCCGCTTGACCAAGCATAAACATTATAAGAAATTGAATTGGATTAGAATATAAATGGAAATTTTTATAAGGTAGTGTTATCGCCAGCAGCAATAAACTAATTGCCGCAACTCGCAATAAAATACGATGAACTTCCGGAATATCCTCATTTCTCGCAGTTCGTCTAGAAACTTGGGCTCCAGAAAGTAACACAAGAAGAAAAATAAAATGTCCTAAGATACCTGTTTCCCAAAGAAGAATAATTGAAGTAGATGTATTAATTTGATAAGGAAAACGATTTACTAATTCACCCATACCAATTCTGGTAGTAGATGTTGCTCCCATACCATAACCAAATAAGCTATGCTGTATATCCCCTTTCCTGACATTTAGATTCCACCAGTTAACCAAAAGATTAACACGCCCCAATTCACTCCCCCCTGAAGATTCTGCTTCTGGATCTAATGCTCTCATTATACGCTCATAGGTCGAGGTAGCCTGATTCGGGTTAAAGGAATGTGTTAAAGGATCTCCATAATGAAGTTTTTCATATGCTGTGAAAATACCACCCACCAATAAAATCGTACCAATCATGACAATTACAGATTCAATCGGACGATGTAATAATTGCTTACGATAATAAAAGCCAATAATAATAGGTAGCAGTATAACTGCTGCTTTTACTTCTGCCAGAGCTATTGTTCCCAAACTAGTCACTATAACCATTACCATCCATTTACCCTGCAGTTTACGTCCGTGCCACAATGCAACAGATGTCAAGATTGCAATTAGTAACATAATAGCCATAGCCGCACTACTGCCACCGCCTTCAATAGAGCCTTCAAATGTCCCGATCACAGCATCCCAAGGAGAGAGTCGCGTATTCTTTTTAGCTACAAAAAGATATTGATAAATTGCCATTGGTAATTGCAAAACCGCTACAATCATTAAAGCTTTCCATAATTGCAATTGTATCTCCTGTCGAATCAAGCCAAGCATAAAAATAAGCATTAATGGCCAGAACAGTAGATAATAACGGGATGCATTTACAACTTCTGAAATTTTTGGTTGATCAATTACCGTAGAGAAAATTACCAGCAAAAGAAATGCAGCAGGCCAAAAGAAATCTTGTGGAATTTTTGCATTTAATATACTAGCCTTATCGCGCAATAAATATAGCAAGATAGGTAATATTAACGCAGCACTCATCAAAACTGTAAGCCATTGAAGTTGGGAAAAGCGTAAAAAGTAAGCAATTGGTCCTGTAACCAAAAATGCTACCCAAAAAATTAACCATACCGTCCAACTGAGAGGGGCTGCAAGAACAAAAAAAAGGCCATATATGGCTAACAATGCAATCAAAAGAATTACATTACCGAAAGCAGCCAAAACGCCGCTAACTACTGCTAAAAATATAACACTAATGAATAATAAAGCATTAGACAAAGTTTTAGCGTCCCGATCACTATTGATTGGTAGTTGTATAGTTGATGCTTTTACTTCCATAAGAATTTAACATCAAAACTAACACAATGACATAACATAGAGAATTCAATAAGCTATTTTGATTAAACGATCTCTTATGTTTCAAAAGTTCCGATTAATCTAAGACGCTCTTTAACATTGATTGTCAATAATAAATCCTGTATAAATCCAGCTTGGAGTCGATAAGCCTTACTCTCATCAGCCGATATAGAAGAAATACGCACTAACATCCCATCAGGTACACTGCCAGTCAAACCATAGCGCAGCTGTTGTAGCTTCTGATCAAAACCAGGAAAAACCGCTTTATTTCCAATAGTAATCCAGTAAGTAATTGGCTCACTTCTATTTCCTTTATTTGCCAATAAACGTTTAATAGGTAATTTCCCATATTGAGTAAACAATTCATCAGAAAAAGTATTAACTATTTCAAAGCCTTGAACGTAGTAGCATACTTCGGGTTTATGTACTGCCAGATTGTCGCTTTGATCTCCACCATAAGCTATTGAAAGCATGATATGCTCGCCCAGTGAATTGACATAAGTTCTTGCTAATGTTTGGTTATATATCTTGTCAAGCTTAGCTTGTACTTCAGCATCAACCTGAAGGGGCAAAATTGATTTGTCAATTTTCCAATCACCAAATTTCTCGGGAATCATAACCTCAAGATCAAATCTCTCTTGCTGATCAGCGACTCTTGTAGTTGGAGTTAGAGCCATGGTTAATGCACCAGACAAAACCATCATTACCCCTATTATTAAACTAGTCATTAATGATTTTCTCATCAATCCCTCTTTCTCTAGATCAGAAATAAAATCCAATTCCATTATTTACAAATTTATTATTAAAAATAATTGATACTAACAAAGTGATTTAATTCAACATCAGTTATCGCCAAGTCTCGGAACATTCATTGGCTGAACTTTTACAAAATATTGTAAAAACCTATCCGTCCCAAGGATTAATATTAGTGCACTTATAAATAAAACCATCCCTGCAAATCCATGCAAGAACCCCTGTCCAGCCGCATCACCATAGTGATAAGTAATTAAAGTTAGTACGATTACACGAATAACATTAGCAGTGAACGAAATAGGTATTACAAGAATAGCTAATGCCACATTACGAAAAACTGAAGTATGATGAACTACATTTAAATAAAATAACCCCAGCGCTTCTAGTGTAAGTAACGTTTGCAATCCTGCACAGGCATCTGCTACCAGGAGTTGATATTGACCGATTTGCAAAATAACCCCAGTTCGTGCTATTGGATAATTTGCCCAAAATAAAATATTTTCTGCCACATATGAAACTGCTATCTTCATTGGCATGGTAAGCAAGCTAACCACTTGTCCCGGCAACGGAATCATGAACAGCAAAAAGAAGAGAGGGAACCACATAGCTTTCAATGCACTACTACCTCGCTTAATAAGTAATATTGCTGTGAGTACTACGATAAATGATCCCATTTCAAACACTAATATCTGTTGAGAACGTCCAATGATATAAAAAAGAAGAGCCATAAAAAAAAATAGCCATCCCCAAAAAACTACGTTAGTCGATTTACCTTCACTTTTTTCAGTCATCTCTGCCCATTGCCGATAGAGAAGCCAAAGCGCTAGAAATAGGATAATTGGACCATGTGCTTGCTCTTCTGTAGACCATAATCCAATGAATAAGCTATAGAAAGTTGGAACATACAAAACGCATAAACCCAACAAAATTGGCCACCATTCCGATGTATTAGGGCTTGAAATACCTTGTTTATGTAATAACATAGTAAAGCTGCCGACTAAAAATCAATCAAAACAGAGCCTACTATTTCACTTCCACTTGATTTCAGCTGTTCACTCATAGCATTAATATCACTCAATCGTGAATTATTCTTATGCGCAACCATTAGCACTCCTTCCGTACGTGCAGCTATAGCTAATGCATCAACACCATTTGAGAAAGCCAATGTATCGTAAAGAATGACATCAAACTGCCGTGCAAGCTCATCATTTAGTTCGTCAAACGAATTACGATTTAGAAGTTCCAACGGATTAGGCGGAGTAGTGCCGGCTGGTAAGACAGATAAATCTACAAAAGACTCTATTTTGGAAATTACCTCGAAAATATTTGCTCGATCTGCAAGCACATCCGACAAACCTTGCTTATTCCTTAGGTTAAAAATTTTATGCTGCTGTGGAGCACGTAAGTTAGCATCAATCAATAATGTTCTCTCTCCAAGCTGTGAAAATACTACTGCAAGATTAGCCGCAAAAAGACTCACTCCATCGTCGGGATTATAACTCACAATTGCTAGTGCTTTCCTCCCCGACGTAAACCAACGTAACATTAATTGACTTCGCACAGCACGGAAAACTTCCACCTGAGAACCAAATGGTTGATAAGCTACCACTAGTTCTGGTGGATGATTTCCCTGTCCAGGCAATAAATATGGATAATCAAATTGCTGGGCCAATACCAACTGAATATCAGCTTCCGTAATTAACCCCAATTTAAGTGCCGCATCCCCAAAGCGAAGACCACTTTCTTTTTGCAAACGTAATACACGCTCAGCTTCAACTGGTGTAATCTTCCCCATGTCAAGCAGAATATGGCCTATACTAAATTTACGTAATGAAGAAGAGGTATTCGAACTAATTGAACTCAATTTAGAAGGATTCATTGTTTCTGAAGAATTTGAAGTATTCATTCTTTTTTCCTATTTTGAGCGTAAGTTATTTTTTGCATTAATTGTGTCCACTCAAATCCCGCAATTTTCTGCTCATGTATTTTCCACTTTATCACTCCAAGTACAGGTACTTTTAAAGCATCTACCAGATCTTCAGGTGAGCGCACACGTTGATCAATCATTTCTGCAAGTAAACCAACCCCGAGTCCAAGCAAAGTTCCCAAAAAAACAGATAAAACGATGTTAAGTAATACCTTAGGGCTATCAGGTTTATCAGGCACCTTAGCCATATCAAGAACAGATACACTCGATAAGTTTGATTGCCCTTCAAGAGTTGTTTGATTCAAGCGTTGCATAGCACTATCATAGGCCTTCTGGGCACCTTCAACTTCTCGAGTCAAAAGCTGGAGATCATCTCTAGAGCGATTAAGAGAAAGTACTTTCTTTTTTTGCTCTTCAAGCGCAGCACGAATTTCAGCTTCTTGACTAACAACACTGTCAGTTTCAGCTTTAATATGCTTATTAAGCTCCGAGCGTAATTTGTCTACCTCCGCCTTCGCGCCAATGTAGCTTGGATGATTACGTCCCAATTTTTGCAATACTTGTGAGAATCTAGACTCCGCTTGAGCCAAATCAAGTTTAAGACTATTAATCATTGAATTTCTCACGACAGCATGTGTTTCATTGTTACGCTGACTACTTTCCTTTTCTGAGATTGTTCCCAACAACTCTCCCTGAACAAGTACTAGTTGACTAGAAAGATCATTAAGTCGTCTTGTTTCAACATCAAGACGGAGATCTGCATCAATGATTCCTTTATCTTGCTGGTATGCTGATAGTTTTTTTTGAGCTGCCTCTAGTCTTTCGCGTAATAAATTAAGTTGATCTGAGAAATACACTGCTGCTTTTTGTGAAGGATCAACTGTAAGTTGGATATTTATTTCTTGAAAAGCACGCGCAAAAGCATTGGCAACAAGTGAAGCAAAATTAGGATCTCCACTCATAAAACTTATATAGATTACACTGCTATCTCGAGCAGTTTCGACAAAAAGGTTCCTGAGAAGAGCATTAGCGAACCAATCACGCAACTCCATATTCGTCTTACTTGCCTCATAATTTTCCTTAACAACTTCACTTTGATCGAGTTTAAGCTGATCAATAACCATCAATGCGGTCTTAGTACTTTTAATTATATCCAGTTGAGTAGCCATATACCCTGTCGTCTGCTGTGCAGATAAGGTTACTCCTGTTACTGGATCAGGCCCTTTATGAGTCAATACCACAGTCGCTGTAGATTTGTAACTTTTAGGCAATAATAAACTTACGACTAGAGTAGTCAATACTGTGATAATTAGAGTAAATAAAATGATCTTACAACGAGCTAATACAATAAGAAGAAATCGAGAGTAATTCATAGCATCAAAAAAACTCAAAGAATATTAAATATAAATAACTAACAAACGCTTACTTTCAAAACTTACCTTTATCTAGTTTCTAGTTTCATTTTTTGTTCATATTACTCGGCTTTCTTTCTCTGACCTACGAATATAACCTAACCCCAGATTCATTAAATACGATAAAATAACCAGTATATTACACAAAACCTCTGTATCACTTGTTGCAACAATAATTCATCGCTAAATCAAGATATCAGAATAGTGATATAGCGAAAGTTAGAAAAGTACAAGCTGTTTATCTTAGTAAATTTCTCATACTTCTACATCTGTTATTTATCGTTATCGTTTACTTTTCACTATATCGAACACCAAATAACTAGAGAAACACAAACACTAAATAAAACTATTGATAGGCTTCACTTGCCTCCAATTTCCAGGAATAGTATATTTTCCCAACTCAAGAAACACATCCAACAATATTTCATCAACGACTATATCTACACCACTCAATATTTGACCATAAAGAACATTGCATAATTGACTTGAGTATAATTAATTCAGTTACACAAATTTATATACCTACTCTTTTTTAATTCAGATATTAAAGCTCAACAAGGCCAGATTACTTTTGGCAAATATAAATATACCTCCACAATAAAGGCTATTTGTAGCAACATCCGCATTCTGCGCTTTAACTGATCATAGCGCTCATACCTTTTCCTGATCTCATACACACTCTAACATTTTTTCGTTCATCCTAACCTAATACTGAATATCCACACCCTCAGAAAATTTCTGTAGTAAATTCCTTCCTCTAAGCAATTGGTTCACTGGTGCCATTGAGTTTCTTTTTTAATTCGCAAAATCATACAACATTTTCATGTGCTTTCTATGCTTTATAATGATGGTTTCTTTCTTCATTTTGAGAAAATACTCTTGATATTTACAATCTCAATGTGTCTTACACAAACTTTGATACCTTTTCTTCATATTTGACTTTTTGTTTCATAGGTGAAACAATAAATCGAGGCAATTATTATAAGAATAAGAGAGGAGAAAATCTTTAAAAATCCTCATCAACAACTGTAAAGTTCATCAATTTTTGCTTATTAAGTCTTTTTTCTTTATTAGCCACTTCAAGATTATTTATTAAAATTTTGATATTAAAACCTTAAGCAAAATTCTACAAATACATAAAAACATTAGAATAAACTTTCTTTGATATATATCACGTCATCTGGTTGAACCAAATCACTAGAATTAACATTCAATATTTGAAGATTTCCTTCACTATCACGACGTTGAATTCTTAGGCCGCGCTCAGTACCTCGTTGGGTTAATCCCCCTCCTACTGATAGTGCCTGTATAACGGTCATATTTCGCTCAAGTCTATATGCTCCAGCACGTTGCACTTCACCGTAGATATAAAAACGCGGAGCTCGCTCAACATAAATTAAATCATCACTTCGCACCAACATATTCGGAGACAAATCACCTGAACGAATCATCTCTAGGACATCAATTGATTTCTTAATAGACTTATCTCCATCAGCACGAATCAAGGTAACTATTTCTCCTCCTTCTGAAACTATTCCGCCGGCCATAGCGAGAATATCCGTCAAGCTACGCTTACCTTCTATGGGATAACGCCCTTGATTACGAACATAACCCAGAATTGATATCATTTGGCTTTGCAGAGATGCAGCTAGAATATTAACTTGAGGTTTGCGAATAATGTCACGACTTTCTAGTAAGTTTGCTATTTTTCTTTCAGCTACAGATTGAGTTAATCCTCCAACAAGTATTTCACCTAAAAGCGGAAAAGTAATGTTCCCTGATTCGCTTACTTTTGTATCTGTAGTAAGGTCTGGGTGACCATACACAAAAATTTTTAGCGTATCACCGGGCCCCAGAACACTTTCCTTTATTAAATTTCCAGCAGCCACACTACTAACACTTATCACCCCCAAAAACACGAAGATCAATATTGACATTAGTCTCTTTTTATTGTTCATAAAATATCCATTTGCTCGCAATTTAACATATTAATCATTCTATCAAGAAAACCCTTCTAAATTAATGAAGATCTTATTTCAATCCCATCATACCACGTTCAATTGCTCCTTCTGGAACTGACTCAGATAGAAAATTATTATTTCTAGGATTAGATTCTATTTCTATTGATGGAGTAGCAAATTGTTCTGTTTTTTCTATATTATTTGATTCTTGCGTTTTTACATTAAAATATTCAATTTTTGCCAATGCTCGTAAACGATCAATTTCCGCATCAGTTGCTTGCTTATACTTCTGATTTATTAGATATCTCTCAATTTTTGGCACAGCAACTTCAAATGTAATTGGATTATTTTTGATCGCATTCACAGAAATTAAAAAACTATTTTCTTGCTCATTAATAACGATAACGCGATCCTTACCTTTCTCCTGCATGATTCCTACTACTTGGGATGGTAAATCAGAGGTACTGCGCAACATCGAATTGCGAAAATACTGCACATTTTTTTTATCAAGCCAAGCGATCACATCGTTAATGGACTTATCCGCATCAATAATTACTCTTAGTTCACTACCAAAATCCTTAGTTGCAATTCTTAGTACTGTCAAATCAAACTGTTTACGTTGTGAAAAATATTCTGGGTGTTTTTGGAAATACTCATTAACCTCATCTTTAGATGGCTTAGCAATTTTATTCACTATGCTTTGTAAATATGCTTGTGCAATAATCTGTGCGCTAGCTCTCTCACGTGCGCGCATAACTTCGGGAGTCCGATCAATTTTATTGCGAATTGCTTCATCAACTATTAATTGGCGTGCAATCAATGATTCTAGTAATTGCTTACTGACCAATTCATATTGATCAGCATGTACACCAGAACGTCTAATTTCATCATTTAGTTGAAGTGTTGTAACTTCTTGACCATTTATACTAACAAGCGCCTGTCCAAATTTCTTCTCTTTAGGCTGATTATTACATGCAGTAATAAGCAAAATAGAAATTACGATTAATGCAATCAGTTTTATTTGTGCATACGTCGTTACCATAGAATTTTATCCTTTTAAATCAAAAATAATAAAGCAACTCTAAACAAACCGATCATTTTTAATATTTCCTAGCGATAATCATAATTACATATTTTAAATATTAATAATTAATTGAGTCTTTATTTCGACAATTGAACAGAAAACTTTAATATTCAAAGTGCATTGCCACAAATTATATAATAGCATTACATAAAGTTAAATCACCCTCGGCTAAGCCGGAAGCTTATATTTGTTAGCCTCACAAAGAGGCAAAAGCTGGCACCACCTAAAAGCTCCTAAAATATATAGCCATGAACTGGTCAGCCTGATTTTTGAATTACCCTATTGCCGCATCCATAACTTAAGCAAAGCGGGAATCGCCAAGCACCAGGCCGTATCCAATTATTTGAAGGAACTGGTGAGCATTGGTGTCCCGATAGAAAAGCCAATGAGGCGGGAAAAATTGTTCGTCCATCCTAAACTGATGCAATTATTGACGCGTGAGTGCAATACTTTCATTCCCTCTTCATAGCCGGAAGCCATCAGCAAGCGCAAGTCTCGCAGATTCCAGAGCGATCGAATCTTGAATGGCTGCGGAGAAACCGAAAATGGAACCTATGAAAAGATTCACTCAGTACGTTGGCATATCTACGCTCATTTGTCATTTCGAACACAGTGAGGAATCCAACAACCAGATTTGTCGCTACGCTCGAAATGACAGGCATTCAGAGAATCCTTGATGAAGTGCTGAGTAATTTGCCGGGCAAGCAAAACACAAGGTAAACGGAACGAGGGAAGCGAGACACATCAAAGATATAGACGAGCTTCCGAGCACCAGCTAACGCCGCAATTTGCCGCAGTAATTTGTCTGTGCAAGCAATTAATCAGCACTTCCCTAAGCAAAATCCACCGTCACATTCATCCCCACCAGCAACACCGCATCATCATTGCTATAAGCATGATAATAACCGGAGCCGCGGCTGCCTTTATCCACCCAGCCATCGTCAATGACAGTTATATGATCTCCCGCATTGCCGTTGACTCTCAAGGTATTGGTGGTATCCGGCAAGTCGAGGATATTTGCTGCGGTCAGAGTCAGTGTATTGTCGCCCCGGCCGTACAAGCAGATGGTTTCGATACCGTGGATTTTGTCGCCGAAACTTGCCAAATCCAGATTCAAATCCTTGCCATCCGTATGCAAGACATCGTTGCCGCTACCGCCATCAACCGAACCAAAGCCAAGATCCGTGACCTGAATATAATCATCTCCGGCATCGCCATGAAACTCATCCGCGCCGCCACGACCGATCATCCTGTCATCGCCATCACCCGTTTCAAAGACTTCCGCTGCTGTAGTGCCCTTGAGATTGTCATCGCCGGGCGTACCTTCAATCACATTACCGCCGGTAAAGTCGCTACGGCCAAACACAACGTAGCTGGAATGAGAAGCACTGACAATCACATCATCGAAACCATCACCATTTACATCTCCTGCACCACTGACTGATATGCCCACGTGATCATACGGCGCGTTACCAATGAGGCGAAAGCCATTATTCCCATCCAGGCCGGATAAACCCAGATTTTCCATTAGGAATTTCAAGGCGAGAAGATGGGGGTGAATTTAA
>CADEDJ010000054.1 GCA_902826055.1 uncultured Nitrosomonas sp.
GGTGGAAGGACTGTAGGTGCAGGGGTCGTTGCTAAAATTATTGAGTGATTTCTGTAGCGTATTGAAATATTAAGAAATCCAATTTCTATACAAAAATTATAAAAAATTGGATATTTCGGATTAAATGTAAATGCAAAATCAAAAAATTAGAATTCGACTCAAAGCGTTTGATTATAGATTAATTGATAAGTCTGCTATTGAAATTGTTGAAACCGCGAAAAGAACGGGAGCGGTAGTCAAAGGACCGGTACCATTGCCGACTCGTATTGAGCGTTTTGATATATTAAGATCACCTCATGTAAATAAAACATCACGAGATCAGTTTGAGATCAGAACGCATTTAAGATTAATGGATATAATTGATCCAACAGATAAAACAGTCGATGCGCTTATGAAATTAGATTTACCAGCTGGTGTCGATGTTGAGATTAAATTATAAAATTGATATTTAAAAAAATCATACTCTTACATTTGTAACTTGTGAATGGCACAATTGAGCTTAACAATAATAAATTGGCCTGCATAGACTCTATCGAAAGGGAATAAAATGAGTTTGGGATTAATCGGTCGTAAAATCGGCATGATGCGTTTTTTTACTGAGAATGGCGATAGTTTACCAGTAACAGTTATAGATGTATCAAATAACTGTGTGACACAAATTAAGAGTATAGATACAGATGGATATAATGCAGTTCAACTGTCTTTTGGAGTAAAAAAAACAAATCAAATAAAAAAGCCGATTGTTGGTCACTATTCAAAAGCTGGTGTGGAATTGGGTAGCATTATTAGGGAATTTAGAATTTATGAAGATAATCATTTTGCAGCCTTAAAAATAGGTGCAGTAATAAAAAGTGATATTTTTAAAGTTGGGCAATTGGTTGATGTTGCTGGAATGACAATAGGCAAAGGTTATGCAGGAACAATAAAGCGACATAATTTTTCTTCAAATAGAGCAAGCCATGGTAATTCCAAGGCACATAACAAGCCAGGTTCGATAGGAATGGCTCAAGACCCTGGGCGTGTTTTTCCGGGCAAACGTATGTCTGGTCATATGGGAAATGTAAAAAGAACAACACAAAATTTAATGATTCTGAGAATAGACAGTGAGAGAAATTTATTATTAATTAAAGGCGCTGTGCCTGGACCTAAGGGTGGCACTGTTTTAGTGCGACCAAATATTAAAAAATGATACCAACCCATTAATAAACAAGTGTGATAAATAGTAATAAGGTGAATAATTGATGGAACTTAAGCTTATCAGTAACAAAAATCAGATAGAGAAAATTGCTGTTTCTGATGTGCTTTTTAATAAGGAATATAATGAAGCACTTGTTCATCAGGTTATAACTTCGTATTTATCAAATGCGCGTAGTGGTACAAGAGCTCAGAAAGGACGATCGGATGTAGCTAAATCTACACGTAAACCATGGAGACAAAAGGGTACCGGTCGAGCAAGAGCAGGGATGGCGTCTAGTCCAATTTGGCGTGGTGGAGGAAAAATCTTTCCTAATATGCCGGATGAAAATTTTAGAAAAAAGTTGAATAAAAAGATGTATCGCGGAGGCATTTGCACAATTTTATCGCAACTTATTCGTGACGAGAGATTATTAGTTATCGATACGTTTGATATAGATACGCATAAGACCAAAGTCCTTATAGAAAAATTAAAAGAAATTGAATTAAATGAAGTTCTAATAGTGACAAATGAATTAAGTAATAATTTATATTTGTCGGCTAGAAATCTTCCAAAAGTTGCAGTTCTGGAAGCTAAAAATATGGATCCGGTTAGTCTTCTAAAATTTAGCAAAATATTAATTACAATAAGCGGCTTAAAAAAAATTGAGGAGCTTTTGGCATGACAAATTTTAATATTAATCATGAACGGCTTCTAAAAATTATACTAGCACCGTATGTTTCTGAGAAAGCAACTTTTTTAGGAGAAAAAAATAATCAAGCTATTTTTCGTGTTTCATCGAATGCTACAAAAATTGAAATAAAGACTGCAATCGAGTTATTGTGGAAAGAACAGAAAATTGAAGTTACAAGAATTCAAACTATAAATGTCAAAGGTAAAAGAAAAAGATTTGGTCGCTTTCAAGGATATAGAAGTGATTGGAAGAAAGCAATAATAAGCACCAAAAATAATCAAGAATTGAATTTTACTAATTTTGCAAATTTAGTAGAGGCAAAATAATATGGCATTAGTAAAAACTAAACCAACATCGCCTGGGCGAAGATCAAGTATTAAGCTTCTAAATACAGAGCTATATAAAGGAAGACCGGAGAAAAGGCTTATAGAGAAGCAATCTAACAAAGCAGGAAGAAATAATTATGGTCGTATAACGACAAGGCATCGTGGAGGCGGTCATAAGCAGCATTATCGACTTATTGATTTTAAACGAGATAAAATTAATGTATTAGGAATTGTGGAACGCATAGAATATGATCCTAATAGAACTGCAAATATTGCGTTGATATGCTATAGAGACGGAGAAAGGAGGTATATCATTGCAGCTAAAGGCTTAAATACAGGATCTGAAATTTGCAGTGGGAAGAACGCACAAATTAAACCAGGCAATGCTATGCAATTGCGTGATATTCCAATGGGAACGGTTGTTCATTGCGTTGAATTGTTACCCGGGAAGGGGGCGCAGTTAGCGCGCTCTGCTGGGTCTTCAGTCCAGCTACAGGCAAGAGAAGGGAACTATGCACAACTAAAACTTAAGTCGGGTGAAATACGAAAAGTTCATATTGATTGCTATGCTACAATTGGCGAAGTCGGGAATGCAGAGCACAATCTTCGATCTATTGGTAAAGCAGGGGCAGTTCGTTGGCGTGGGATTCGACCAACTGTTAGAGGTGTTGCTATGAACCCAATTGACCATCCACATGGGGGAGGTGAGGGCAGGACATCGTCAGGGAGACACCCCGTTAGCCCATGGGGGACGCCAGCTAAAGGATATAGAACTAGAAAAAATAAGAGAACTGAAGTGATGATAGTTCGACATAGATATTCAAAAAAAGGATGATTAAATGGCACGTTCAATAAAAAAAGGTCCTTTTGTAGATACACACCTTCTGACAAAAATTGAAAAAGCACGTCAAACTAACGATAAAAGGCCAATTAAAACATGGTCTAGACGGTCCACGATACTACCCGATTTTATTGGGATGACAGTAGCTGTGCATAATGGAAAGCAACATATACCTGTTTTTGTTACAGAAAATATGGTTGGACACAAATTTGGCGAGTTCTCACTTACGCGAACTTTTAAAAGTCACGCTGGTGATAAAAAAGCTATCACGAAGCGATAGGAAACATAATGGAAACAACTGCTATATTGCGAGGTGTACGACTGTCTGCTCAAAAGGGCCGTTTAGTAGCAAATCAAATTCGAGGGTTATCTGTCGAAAAAGCGTTAAATATTCTTACATTTAGTTCTAAAAAAAGTGCAATTATCATAAAGAAACTTCTTGAATCAGCCATTGCGAACGCTGAACATAATGATGGGGCAGATATTGATGAACTCAAAGTATCTACAATTATCATTGACCGTGGCACTTTGATGAAACGTACCAGTGCACGTGCAAAAGGTCGTGGTAATAGAATTACAAAGCCTACTTGTCATATAAAACTAACAGTGGGTGATGTTGGTCATATAAAAAAAGGCATTAAATAATTATGGGTCAAAAAATTCATCCAACTGGTTTCCGTCTTTCAGTACAAAGAAATTGGCTTTCAAAGTGGTATGCAAATACTAACAATTTTGCAACAATGCTTAATGAAGATATTAAAGTTCGGGAATTTCTTAGTAATAAGCTAAAGAATGCTTCAGTAGGTAAAGTTCTAATTGAAAGACCTTCTAAGAATGCCAGAATTACAATTTATAGTTCTAGACCTGGTGTCGTGATTGGGAAAAAGGGTGAAGATATAGAAGTGTTGCGAACTGAATTGCAGAGAAGAATGGGAGTGCCCGTTCATGTAAATATTGAAGAAATACGTAAACCTGAGCTGGATGCTCAATTAATAGCTGATAATATAGCCCAACAACTAGAAAAAAGAATTATGTTTCGTCGAGCAATGAAACGTGCAATGCAAAATGCAATGCGTTTAGGTGCTCAAGGGATCAAAATTATGAGTTCCGGCAGATTAAATGGGATAGAAATTGCTCGGACTGAATGGTATCGAGAAGGCCGTGTGCCACTACATACACTAAGAGCTGATCTTGATTACGGTACATCAGAAGCAAGAACAACATATGGTATTATCGGCATTAAGGTATGGGTATTTAAAGGAGAAATGCTTGGTAGAGGTAATGAAGCAAATATTATGTCTTCAAATATTTCTTCTGTAGACAATGAAAAAAAGAAAATTGTTAAAAAAACTTCCCCTACTTTGAGCAAGGTAGAAAGCTCGAATAATAAAAAGAATCATGATATTGGGAATAATGAGAGTATGACTCACATTACATTCCGTAGTAAAGAAGCAGAAGATTAACGAATAATTACTGGAGATAAAAATGCTTCAACCAGCTAGAACCAAATTTCGAAAACAACAAAAAGGAAGAAATACAGGCATAGCTACTCGTGGCGTTAAAGTAAGCTTCGGTGAATATGGTCTTAAAGCAATAAGCCGCGGGAGATTAACAGCACGTCAAATAGAAGCTGCCCGCAGAGCTATGACGCGATACATAAAAAGAGGTGGTCGTATTTGGATTAGGATATTTCCGGATAAACCTATATCGCACAAGCCTGCTGAAGTTAGAATGGGAAAAGGAAAAGGAAATCCTGAGTATTATGTAGCTCAGATTCAACCAGGAAAAGTATTGTATGAGATGGATGGCGTCAATGAGGAATTGGCACGTGAGGCCTTTAGACTTGCTGCTGCTAAATTACCAATTAGAACGACATTTGCAGCAAGACAAATTGGTGGTTAATAATGAAAGCGGAAGATTTAAGGAATAAACAGATACATGAACTCAATACTGAATTGATATCCTTATTAAGAATACAATTCGGAATGAGAATGCAGATAGCATTACAACAGCCTTTTAACATTAAACAATTAAAATCAATAAAAAAAGACATAGCAAGGATAAAAACTGTCCTAACTGAAAAAAATAAATAATTATGGTAAACGACAAGATTAATCGTACTTTAAGCGGAAGAGTTACAAGTAATAAAACAGATAAGACAATAACAGTTTTGGTAGAGCGAAGAATTAAACATTCTTTATATGGCAAAATCATTAAACGCTCAAAGAAGTACCATGCACATGACGAAGAAAACCAATACTCAATAGGTGATTTTGTATTAATACAGGAGTGTAGGCCAATTTCAAGGACCAAAAGCTGGAAAGTTATAAAAAAATAATATATTAAGCGTGAATAATTTAAAATATTATAACTTAGGTTAATTTTTTAGATATTAAAAGTTAAATAAAATGATTCAAACACAATCTACACTGAGAGTGGCTGACAATACCGGTGCTAAATCCATAATGTGTATTAAGGTTCTTGGCGGATCAAAGAAGCAATATGCAAGAATCGGAGATATTATTAAAGTGAGCGTAAAAGAGGCAGTTCCAAGAGGGCGCGTTAAAAAGGGGGAAATCTATAATGCAGTAGTAGTTAGAACAGCAAAAGGAGTGCGACGAATTGATGGTTCACTTTTGAAATTTGATGAGAATGCTGCTGTTTTGCTAAATAATAAGCTTGAACCTATTGGAACTAGAATCTTTGGCCCTGTGACTAGAGAACTAAGAAATGCTCGCTTTATGAAAATTGTATCTTTAGCTCCTGAAGTTTTATAGCAAATAGGAAAAATTATGCAGAAATTGAAAAAAGGCGATAATGTTATGATTTTGAGTGGAAAAGATAAAGGCAAGATTGGATCGATATTGAACTTTTTAAATTCCGATTATGTATTTATCCAGGGTATTAATTCTGCAAAGAAACATCAAAAACCTAATCCTGCAAATGGTGATGAAGGGGGTATAGTTAATAAAGAAGCGCCTATACATATATCAAATATTGCGATATATAATTTTAGTTTAAAAAAATCTGATCGGGTTGGTTTTAAGATTAATGTCGATAAAAGTAAAGTTCGCATTTATAAATCGACAGGCGAAGTAATTGAATCATAATATTATCGGATTTAAATTTATGGCACGATTGTTAGAATACTATCGAAGCACAATTGCTAATCAATTGATTAATCAGTTTGATTATAAATCAGTTATGGAAGTGCCGCGTATTACCAAAATCACTCTTAATATAGGTTTAGGAGTAGCGACAACAGATAAAAAACTAATAGAGTATGCCTTATCTGACTTGAAGATAATTTGCGGACAACAACCAGTAATAACTAGGGCAAAAAAATCAATAGCTACTTTTAAGGTGAGGGAGGGCTACCCTATTGGATGCATGGTAACGTTGAGACATGTTAGAATGTACGAATTTTTGGATCGATTAATAACAATAGCTATTCCAAGAATACGTGATTTTCGTGGTTTTTCTGGAAAATCGTTTGATGGAAGAGGTAATTACAATATGGGAATAAAAGAACAAATAATATTTCCTGAAATAGATTATGACAAGATAGATACACTGCGCGGGATGAATATTTCAATTACTACAACAGCTAAAACTGATAATGAAGCAAAAGCATTGCTAGCAGCTTTTAGTTTTCCTTTCAAGAGTTGAGATAAAAATGGCTAAGCTAGCGATCATTAATAGAAATATTAAAAGACAAAAACTAGTTCGTAAGTATGCCGAACTTCGCAAGTTATTAAATAACATAATTAATAATTATAATATTACTGAAGAAGAAAGATTAAATGCACGCTTGAAGTTGCAAGAATTACCTAAAGATTCTAGTCCTGTCCGTTTAAGAAAGAGATGTGCATTAACTGGAAGGCCGCGAGGAGTCTATTCAAAATTCGGACTGGGTAGATGTAAGTTAAGGGATATCGCAATGAGTGGTAAAATACCTGGAATTGTTAAAGCAAGTTGGTAATTTTGGTATAAGTAACTTTAAATTTGAGTAATAATAAACCTAGTCATTAAAAATATAGGTGAGAATATGAGCATGAGCGATCCAATTGGAGATATGTTAACACGAATTCGAAATGCGCAATTAGCAAGGAAAAAATCTGTTAGTATGCCTAGTTCGCGAATTAAATTAGCAATAACAAATGTACTAAAAGATGAGGGTTACATAGAAAATTTCTATATAAAAAGCGATAAAAATAAAAGCTGTCTTCAATTATTTCTCAAATATTATTCTGGCGTACCTGTAATTGAAAGTATACGGCGAATCAGTAAGCCTGGTTTAAGAATATACAAATCAAGTGATAATTTACCTAATATTATGAATGGATTGGGAATTGCGATTATATCAACTTCAAAAGGTGTAATGACAGATCGGCAAGCTCGGCAAGCTAGGGTAGGTGGCGAGTTATTATGTGTTGTTGTTTAAGGATTTTTATATGTCACGAGTAAATAGTAATCCAATAACTATTCCTTCAAGTGTCGATATTAATATTTCATCAACATCGATTATAGTTAAAGGTCCATTAGGGTCCTTAGAGCAAAAAATAGCCAGTGACACATTGCTGGAATTAAAAGATAGTTTGTTAAGAATCAAAACGATCAATGAATCAAAATATGCTAATGCTATTTCAGGCACTATTCGTGCATTAATAGCTAATATGGTTCATGGCGTTTCTATCGGGTTTGAAAGAAAATTACTTTTGGTTGGAGTAGGATATCGCGCGCAAGCTGATAAAAATAAAATTAATTTAGCTCTTGGCTATTCCCATCCAATTGATTATACGCTTCCGGAAGGTGTTACCGTTGAAACACCAACTCAGACTGAAGTAATAATAAAAGGAATAGATAAGCAGAAAGTAGGGCAAGTGGCTGCTGAAATACGTTCTTACAGAAAACCTGAGCCTTATAAAGGAAAAGGCATTAGATATTTCGATGAAATTATTAGTTTAAAAGAAACTAAGAAAAAATAACTTAATAAATATTTACTTTATGAATTTAAAAGAAAAAAGAATAAAACGTTCTCAAAAAACAAGAAAAAAAATATTAGCTGTTGGCGCAATACGTTTATCTGTTCATCGTACCAATTTGCATATTTATGCTCAATTAATTGATGATAAGAATAATAAAATAGTAGCAAGTGCATCAACTTTAGAGCCTGATGTACGGAATGATTTATCGTGTGGAAGTAATGTTGAAGCTGCTGTAATTATTGGTAAGCGCATAGCTGAGAAAGGGAAAAAATGTGGAATTCAAAATATTGCTTTTGACAGAGCTGGGTATAAATATCATGGGAGAGTAAAAGCATTAGCAGAAGCTGCACGTGAAAATGGACTTAAATTTTAAGAGGATCTAAATTATAATGAGTAGGATTGCTAAGTCAATTGAGAAAGTGTTGAGCTCTGATGAGAGAAGCGATGATCTGCATGAAAAAATGGTAGCAATAAACAGAGTAACAAAAGTTGTAAAAGGCGGACGTATTCTTGGTTTTGCAGCCCTTACAGTAGTTGGAGATGGAGATGGTGGTGTAGGTATGGGGAAGGGAAAGTCACGTGAAGTTCCCGTAGCTGTTCAAAAAGCTATGGACGAAGCACGAAGAAAAATGATAAATATCAAGTTAAAACGAGGAACTATTTATCACCCAGTCAATGGATCACATGGTGCAGCTAGGGTATATATTCAGCCAGCACCAGAAGGAACTGGTATTATAGCAGGCGGACCTATGCGAGCCATTTTTGAGGTTATGGGAATGACAAATATACTTGCTAAATGCATTGGTTCAACAAATCCATATAATGTGGTTAGAGCTACTTTTAATGCATTAAAGTCAATGAATACGCCTGCTTATATCGCTGCCAAACGTGGAAAAACAATTAAAGAAATTCTTGGACAAGAATCATGAATGATAAGAAGGACCTATTCATTAGAATAAAACTAGTAAAGAGCATAATAGGAACAAAAAAAAAGCATCGTGATACTGTTTCTGGATTGGGATTAACGAAATTAAATAGTATTTCAGTTGTGGTAGACACACCAGACATTCGCGGCATGATTCGCAAAGTTAATTACCTTATTAAATTTATTTAATTATCTCATTATGTATCTAAATTCAATTAAACCAGCTTTTGGAGCAAAACGTAATAAGCTACGAGTGGGTCGAGGAATAGGATCAGGCTTAGGAAAAACCTGTGGTCGTGGACATAAAGGTCAAAAATCACGAACTGGTGGATTTCATAAAGTAGGTTTTGAAGGTGGGCAAATGCCAATTCAAAGACGCTTGCCAAAACGAGGATTTGTTTCTTTAACTAAAAATAAGATCTCAAAAATTAAGTCTTCTGTATTAAATTTTATTCCTGAAAATGAAACTAATCTTAATCTTTTGCAATTAAAGAAAAAAAATATTGTTTCTCACAGAATAAAGAAAGTCAAAATTTATCTATCAGGTGAATTTGATAAAAAAATAAATATAAGTGGCATATCTGTAAGTGCAGGAGTAAAAAAAGCTATTGAATCATTGGGTGGATCAGTTATTTAGCCTATGATTGAATGAGATAAAATGGACATTAGAATCAATGACAAGTAAAATAGTAGATAGATTTTATGAGCTTAAACGTCGGCTATGGTTTTTGCTGTTTGCGTTGATAGTATATCGAATTGGGGCGCACGTGCCTGTTCCTGGCATAGATCCAATAGTTTTAAAAGAATTATTCGAATCTCAAGAAAATAGTGTACTTGGTATGTTTAATATGTTTTCAGGAGGGGCTCTTTCTAGATTTTCAATTTTTGCACTTGGCATCATGCCTTATATTTCTGCATCTATTATTATGCAACTAGGAACAGTAGCTGTACCATATCTTGAATCACTAAAAAAAGAAGGTGAAAGTGGAAGACGGAGAATTACACAGTACACAAGATATGGTACTTTGTTACTAGCATTTGTGCAAAGTTATGGTATTTCTATTGCTTTGCAATCACAATCGGGATTAGTGTTAGTGCCGGGTTCAATGTTTATTCTAACGACAATTGTTACATTAGTCACAGGAACAATTTTTTTGATGTGGCTTGGAGAACAGATAACTGAACGCGGAATAGGAAATGGTATATCTTTAATTATTTTTGCTGGCATTGCAGCAGGATTACCCAGTGCGATTGGAGGAACATTAGATTTAGTTAGTACGGGATCAATGCACTTCATAGTAGCATTGAGTATTTTTATTGCAGTTGCTGTGATTACGGGATTTGTTGTCTATGTAGAAAAAGGGCAAAGACGGATATTAGTTAATTATGCGAAACGTCAAATTGGTCAAAAAATTTATGGAGGACAAAGTTCTCATTTACCGCTAAAACTGAATATGGCTGGCGTTATTCCACCTATATTCGCATCTAGTATTATTTTATTTCCTGCAACTCTTGCAGGTTGGTTTGCTAATACCGAAACTATGATGTGGTTAAAAGATCTTAGTGCAGCTTTATCTCCCGGACAGCCAATTTATGTATTTTTTTACGCTGTTATGATTATTTTCTTTTGTTTCTTTTATACTGCGTTAGTGTTTAATCCTAGAGAAACTTCTGATAATCTTAAAAAAAGTGGAGCTTTTATTCCAGGTATAAGACCAGGTGATCAAACTACACGCTATATCGAAAAAATCATGTTGAGATTGACTTTAACTGGATCAATATATGTAATGCTTGTATGTTTATTACCTGAGTTTTTGATTCTTAAATGGAACGTGCCATTTTATTTTGGAGGAACCTCTCTTTTAATTATAGTTATTGTGACCATGGATTTTATGTCACAGATTCAATCTCATGTCATGTCGTCTCAATATGAAAGTTTGTTGAAAAAGGCTAATTTTAAAAGTAATAGTGGAAGGATTTCTATAAATAAATGAACTCCTAATAGATTGCTGATGGCTAAAGAAGAAACAATACAAATGCAGGGTGAAATTTTAGAAACTTTACCGAATGCGACATTTCGAGTTAAGCTTGAGAACGGTCATGTAGTACTTGGTCACATTTCAGGAAAAATGCGAATGCATTATATAAAGATTTTACCTGGAGATAAAGTTACAGTCGACTTAACTCCCTACGATTTGACACGTGCTAGAATTACTTTTCGCGCAAAGTAAAAATAATTTAAAAAAAGGAATTTCATATGAAAGTGAATGCATCTGTAAAGAAACTGTGCAGGAATTGTAAAATTATTCGAAGAAATAGAATAGTAAGAGTGATTTGTGACGATCCACGACATAAGCAACGTCAGGGATAAGATGAGATAACATTATTTAATATTTATTAATCGTGTACTAACAATAAATCGGATAAAAAATATGGCGCGTATAGCAGGCGTAAATATTCCCAATCATCAAAATGTTAATATTGCTTTGACATCTATTTATGGTATTGGCAGATCAAGTTCAATAAATATATGTCAATCAGTTGGAATAGAGATTAATAAAAAAATTAGAGACTTATCGGATGAGCAAATAGATCAATTGCGCGATTATATTTCAAAACTTACAATTGAAGGCGATTTACGTCGCGAAATTTCAATGAATATAAAAAGACTAATGGATTTAGGATGTTATCGTGGATTGAGACATAAACGAGGTTTGCCCGTACGTGGTCAAAGAACCCGAACTAATGCTAGAACGCGAAAAGGTCCTCGTAAAGCAATACGTGCAAAATAATCACCGTATTTAACAACTACGAAGTTTAAATTATAGAGGAATTTTTATGGCTAAGTCTGCTTCACGCATGCGAAAAAAAGTAAAAAAAAATATTGCTGAAGGCATTGCCCATATTCATGCATCGTTTAACAATACTATCGTGACAATAACTGATAGACAGGGTAATGCACTTTCTTGGGCAACGGCTGGGGGTGTGGGTTTTAAAGGTTCGAGAAAAAGCACACCATTTGCAGCACAAGTTGCTGCTGAAACTGCAAGTAAAATTGCAGTGGAATGTGGTGTTAAAAACTTAGAAATTAGAATTAAAGGACCGGGGCCGGGAAGGGATTCTGCTGTTCGAGCCCTGAATGCTTCAGGTTTTAAGATAACGAGTATTGCAGATGTGACACCTGTACCACACAATGGATGTCGACCACCAAAAAAACGTCGTATTTGAGGAGAAACTATTGGCTAGAAATATTGAACCCAAATGTAAACAGTGTCGGCGCGAAGGCGAAAAGTTATTTTTGAAAGGTGATAAATGCTTCTCTGATAAATGTGCAATTGAAAGAAGAAATTATCCGCCCGGACAACATGGTCAAAAACGCGGACGTTTATCAGACTATGGTAAACAGCTTCGTGAGAAGCAGAAAGTTAGAAAAATATATGGAATCCTAGAACGCCAGTTTAGAAATATTTATAAAACAGCAGATAAACGTAAAGGTGTAACTGGCGATACATTGCTTCAACTGCTGGAATGTCGTTTAGATAATGTTTCTTATCATATGGGATTTGGTTCTTCACGAAGCGAAGCTCGGCAAGTGGTGCGACATAATTGTATTCTTGTAAATGGTAGGCGCGTAAATATACCTTCATATTTGGTTAAACCTGGAGATTCAATAGAAGTCTCAGAGTGTGCCAAAAAACAGTTACGAATTAAGACTGCAATTGAAGCAGCGGATAATAGAAGGTTTCCACCATGGATAGAGGTAGATGTTAAAGAAATGAAAGGTATTTTTAAAGCTAAGCCAGACCGCTCAGAGTTGCCTGCAACAATTAATGAATCTCTGGTAGTGGAGTTGTATTCTAAGTAACTGATTATAGACTGGTTTGCTTTACAAAAAAGGGTCTTGTTATGCAAGGTAATGAATTGTTAACACCTCGTATTATAGATGTTCAAAATATTTCACCACTACATGCTAAGGTTATAATGGAGCCTTTCGAGAGAGGCTATGGCCATACCTTGGGTAATGCATTGCGTCGAATACTTTTGTCATCTGTGATGGGCTATGCTGCCACAGAAGTTAAAATTGCTAACGTGGTTCATGAATATTCCTCCCTTGACGGTGTTCAGGAAGATGTTGTTGATATTTTATTAAATATTAAAGGAATTGTTTTTAAGATACACAGTAATAATGAAGTCATTTTGTCTTTAAAAAAGAATGGTAAAGGAGTTGTTACTGCTGGAGATATTGAGGTTGTTCATGATATAGAAATCATGAATCCTGATCATGTAATCGCTCATTTAACAGCCGATGGCAAAATTGATATTCTATTAAAAGTAGAAAAGGGATTTGGATATGTTCCTGCATCTTTTAGAAAAAATAAATTCTCTGACAAATCCATTGGTACTATTTTCTTAGATGCGTCATTTAGTCCTATTAGACGAGTGAGTTATATAGTTGAGAGCGCTCGCGTTGAGCAAAGAACAGATCTTGATAAACTTATTATAGATATTGAGACAAATGGAGTTGTTGAACCCGAGGAAGCTATACGTTTTGCAGCGCGAATTTTAGTCCAACAGTTAACAGTATTTGCTGATTTAGAAAGCACTCCTATAACTAAAGAACAACCATTAATTCCACAAATAGATCCAATTTTGCTTCGCCCTGTTGATGATCTTGAACTAACTGTAAGATCAGCAAATTGCCTTAAGGTAGAAAATATATATTATATTGGCGATTTAATACAACGGACAGAAGCCGAATTATTACGAACACCTAATTTGGGAAGAAAATCTCTTAATGAAATCAAAGAAGTATTGGCTGCACGAGAACTTACTCTAGGTATGAAATTAGATAATTGGCCACCTGCTAATCTTGATAATATTGCAAAGGATATAAATCATGCGCCACAATAATGCCTTTAGAAAATTAAATCGATCAAGTAGTCATCGTAAAGCTATGTTTCGAAATATGAGTAATTCATTGTTACGGCATGAAATTATAAAAACAACTTTGCCAAAAGCTAAAGAACTCAGAAGGTATGTTGAACCAGTTATTACATTAGGAAAAAAACCATCATTAGCTAATCGGCGTTTGGCATTCAGTAGACTCCGTGATAGAGAAAATGTAGTGAAATTGTTTTCTCAATTAGGTCCTCGCTATCAAACTCGAGCTGGAGGGTATTTGCGAATTTTGAAATATGGTTTTAGAAAAGGAGATAATGCTCCGATGGCTCTCGTCGAATTATTAGATAGGCCAACCGATATTGAAGAAGCAGATTCTAATAATAAATAATACTAAACAGTTTATTTCAAATACGTACTATTCTGATGAATTAAGAGTTTTTCTGCTTTTAACTTGTTTTATTATTGAGAACTGCATTTAGTCATCTGTTTTATAAATCGATTAAGTGAATGCTAGAAAAATATCTGTATTGCGCTTACTAAGCGACGGAGAAATTCACTCAGTAACTTCAATTGCAGCATATATTCAATGCTCGACAACAGAAATTCATAACACTCTAAGGCACATTAATATTCCCAATATTATCTTAATAGGATTTAATAACAAAGGATATTGGTGGAAGAATCCATTTAATTGGCTAAATGAAGATTTAATTTTTAAAAATTTAGTTAGAAATATCGTTGATAAAGTTATTTATTTGAGAATTTTAGATCATGTAGATTCTACAAATAATTATCTATTACTTAATGAGTTAGAGAAACGACAAGATATTAATGATTGCATTTCTGTCGTTGCTGCGGAATTACAAACAAATGGGCGGGGGCGATGGGGGCGTTCGTGGCATAGTGGGCTAGGAGAAAGCCTTACGTTCTCCATCGGTTGGCTTACTAGTCGTAGCATTTCTTGTTTAACAGGCTTAAGTTTAGTTATTGGCATTGCAATAATTCGTGTTTTCAATTCCCTTGCGATTAAAAATGTATATCTTAAATGGCCAAATGATATTCTTTTTAATAATAAGAAATTAGGTGGCATTTTGATTGAGCTTCGTAAAAAAAAAACTGATTCAACAACTTATTGTGTAATTGGTATTGGTATTAATTTTAGACTTTCTGATAATATTAAATGCTTGGTAAAACAAAATATAATAGATTTATTTACTATTACTGGGGTAAGTATTGATCGGAATTTAATATTAGGTAGATTATTGTCGGAATTACATAAGGTTTTAATTGACTTCGAAAAATATAGTTTTAATTATTTTATGGAGGAATGGATAAGCTATCATGGTTTCGAGGGCAAAAAAGTTAATTTATTTCTTCCCAATGACTCCGTAATTGAAGGAATAGCTAGTGGTGTTGATCCTAATGGAGCATTAGTTTTACTAACTGAAGAAGGCAAAAAAATTTTCAATGTGGGAGACATTTCTTTACGTTTGAAGTAACCATCCATGTCCTTTATCTTGGCCGTTGATTCTGGTAATACTTTTATTAAATGGGGATTATACACTGACAATCTTTGCATTAAATCTGGAAGAATCCGTTACGAAGAAATTCTTATACTGGATGAAGAATTTTCTCACTTGCCTAAGCCAGATATTGTAATTGTATCTCATGTTGCGCGAGCCGCTACAAAAAAGCAACTGATTAAACTTATATCTATTTGGAATGTTAGACATTATTGGGTTGTTGCTCAAGAATTTCAGTGTAATGTTTCAAATAGTTATTCAATTCCACAGCAATTAGGCAGTGATCGATGGGCAAGTTTGATTGCAGCCTGGAATATTTCCCAACAAGCTTGTTTAGTCATTAGTGTCGGTACCGCTATGACAATAGATGCATTAACCGATACAGGGAGTTTTTTAGGCGGCATTATTATGCCAGGTATTGAACTCATGCATAAAAGCTTATCCTCACATACTCAACTAGTAAATATTAATCATAGCAGTGGTAACTATAAAGATTTTCCACAAAATACCATTGATGCAATTGAAAGTGGTGTAATTCAATGTATGATTGGAGCTATTGACAGAATGTATAATTTGCTTGCTTTGCAAGTTGATCATCCTGTTGAAGTCTGTATTTTAACGGGTGGAGGAGCATCTAAATTAATTCCATATGTCAAAACTCCAGTGAGGACTATAGAAAATTTAGTATTAGAAGGATTAGTTATAATTGCAAATAATCTTCATCAATAATTAAATTACTTTCCTTTCTTTAGAATAAATAATTCGTTCTATGTCTCAATTCCAAAGCGCTTCTTTTTATATTTCTGCAAATGATCTTCGGGACTTGCCGCAGCATTCAGGCATTGAAATTGCTTTTGCAGGCAGATCTAATGCTGGCAAATCGAGTGTCATTAATACGCTAACTAATAGAAATCGGTTAGCTTTTGTTAGTAAGACACCTGGACGTACTCAGCAAATTAATTTTTTTAAATTAAATTCTAATCATTTTTTTGTTGATTTGCCTGGGTATGGATATGCAAAAGTTCCTTATTCTGTAAAAAATCACTGGGAAAAATTGCTGAGTACTTATTTACAAACGCGAGAATCACTCAAAGGATTAATATTAATAATGGATGTTCGGCATCCATTTAAAGCATTAGATATTCAAATGCTTGACTGGTTTATACCGACAGGAAAAGCTGTGCATATCTTGTTAACTAAAGCTGACAAGCTAAGTAAGCTTCAGGCAACGCTTAAATTAAAAGAAGTACGCTTGTATGTTCAGAATTTTTACCCGCATTGTAGCGTTCAATTATTCTCTAGTTTAGCTGTGGAAGGTATTGAAGATGCAAGCAATGTTATACATACTTGGTTGCAAAACTAAAGTAGTTATCGAGTCTTTTATGACCGGCAAAAAAAGACTGGGCTGTTTGCCTCCTGAAATAAGCCTTCCATTAAAATGAGAAAATTACCGTAGACTATTTTCTAATCAGTCATTGTTATTTGCAAACCAAGCCGTAGCCTGCGGCAATTCGAGTGAATACGCGATAACGATAAAGCAGCAAATAAAAACTATACCGCCGATCAAATCGAAATTCAGCGCCTAGCAGTTGCCGCATGGATTGCCCATGCGGAAGGCAAAGCGCAAGCAGCGCAAACATTGATGTGCACCGCAGCCGACCGGGAAGACGCTACCAAAAAGGATAATGTTACGCCGGGTGCAATCATTCCTCCCAGGGAATTGCTGGGCGAATTGCTGTGGTGTTGAAACAACCCGATGCAGCGTTACACGAATTCGAACAGTCATTGACGCGCACGCCGAACCGCCGCAATGCGTTATCCCATGCCGCCAAGGCGGCAGAACAGGCTGGCGATAAGGAGAAAGCACGCAATTACGAAGAGCAATTGCGAAGATTAACCGCATCCAGCTAAAAATTCTCGATCGCTCTTCTTTTGAAATAACCCATACTCAAAACGCTTTTGCGCAAATCAATTGGACATAAGAGGTTGTCATCACGGGTATGGGAGGTTTTTGAACAATAATTAAGAAAATCCACACTGGCGATAAATGGTTAGGACGTTATCGCAGGCATGTTGCGTGCTGGAAAATTGATCAGACGGGATATTTGACTACTAGACAACGGTATTTTAGGCGTTTAAGATGGATTTGTTATTTTGGAAAAATAACAAAAAAGTAGATACTTCTTTCAAGTAGATACTTCTTTCAAGTAGATACTTCTTTCAAGTAGATTTTTTGATAAATTTTTTGAAGGAGTACTTGATCATGGCAACAACAATAATTAATTTATCCAGCCTCGATGGTAATAATGGTTTCCGCCTCGACGGAGCGGCGGCCGGAGATTTTTTTTGTGGTGCAGTGAGTAATGCTGGCGATGTCAACGGTGATGGTTTTGATGATGTGTTCGTCGGAGCTAGACGCGCTGATCCAAACGGTTTTTTTTCCGGTTCCAGTTATGTGATCTTTGGTAAGCCTGCTGGGTTTGACGCAACATTGGATTTGTCTAGTCTCAGCGGCAGCAATGGTTTCCGTCTGGATGGAGAAGCAGCGGAAGATCAATTGGCTTATTCGATCAGCAATGCTGGCGATGTCAACGGTGATGGTATTGCTGATTTGGTGGTTGGTGCGCCTGGAAATGATACTAATGGTGATCTTTCTGGATCAAGCTATGTAGTGTTTGGCAAGGCTTCTGGTTTTAGTGCATTGCTAAATCTTTCCAACCTTGATGGTAGTGACGGTTTTCGTTTGAATGGATTAGCAGCGAATGATGTTTTGGGAATCTCAGTAAGTAATGCCGGGGATGTTAATGGAGATGGTTTTGCAGATTTAATTGTTGGCGCTGCAGGCGCTCCAAATGGCAATTTTTCCGGCTCCAGTTACATCGTATTTGGTAAGGCTGCTGGGTTTGATGCCACATTTGATTTATCCAGTCTAAATGGTAGTAATGGTTTTCGTCTAGATGGAGTAATTGCCGGTGATGCATCGGGTGCTTCGGTTAATAGTGCTGGGGATCTCAACGGCGATGGTTTTTCCGATGTGATTGTAAGTGCGTTTGGCGCCAGTCCGAACGGCACTGCATCAGGTTCTAATTATGTAATATTTGGCAAAGCTTCTGGTTTTGATGCAGCATTAACATTATCTGATTTGGATGGAAGTAATGGTTTTCGTTTAGATGGGATATCGGCCGATGATCTTTCAGGCAATTCAGCTAGCAGTGCCGGGGACATCAATGGTGATGGTTTTGCGGATTTTATTATTGGCGCATATGGTGCCGATCCGAATGGCAATTATTCAGGTTCTAGTTATGTCGTATTTGGGAAAGCTGCTAGTTTTGGTGCTACAGTTGATTTATCCACACTTAATGGCAGCAACGGGTTTCGTGTAGACGGAGGGTCTGCATATGATCGATCTGGTAAATCTGTAAGCAGTGCAGGAGATGTCAACGGTGATGGTTATTCTGATTTGATTATTGGCGCTCCTGATACCGACTTTAATGGGTATTATTCAGGTTCTAGTTATGTGGTATTTGGCAAGGCTTCTGGTTTTGATACTACGCTAAATTTATCCAATCTCGACAGCAATAGCGGTTTCCGTTTGGATGGGGTGGCGGCGTTTGATTCTACCGGTTTCTCAGTCAGTAGTGCTGGAGATGTGAACGGTGATGGTTTTGCAGATTTAGTTGTTGGCGCTCCTCTTTCAGATGGCAATGGAGATTACTCCGGCTCCAGCTACGTGGTGTTTGGCGGTAACTTTACCAATGCGGTGACCGCTTTGGGCACCTCTGAAGCGGATAAACTCAAGGGCAGCATGGCGGTAGATCGGTTTGTGGCCGGTGATGGTAACGACACGCTGATCGGACGCGGTGGGGCGGATGTGTATCACGGTGGTGCTGGCAATGACACGATCGAGATCCGCGGTGTTGACTTTCAGCTAGCCGATGGTGGCGCGGGCACCGATACACTGAAACTTGACCGCAGTCACCTGGACCTAAATCTGACCAGTGAGCGAGGCAGGATCAGTGAGATTGAAGCCGTCGATATGAAGGGCAATGGGCACAATACGCTGACTTTAACCGCCTTGGACGTGCTCAACCTGTCAAGTACTAGTAATATGCTGCAAGTGGACGGCAATAGCAATGATAGTATCATCGGGCTCAGTAGTGGCTGGGAAGATGGCGGCATTGCGGATGGTTACCATACGTTTACTAACGGTGAAGCGGTATTACTAGTGGGTGTCCTCGTGGCGACGGATTTTGCGTAGAATGAGCTGGTTGATCGGCTTGCATGGCAGAAGG
>CADEDJ010000055.1 GCA_902826055.1 uncultured Nitrosomonas sp.
ATGCACAAGGCAGAGCATTGCTGGAAGAAGATTTGCGTTCGCCTTGCACCGAAGAGATTGCGGTATTCCAGGCATTCTCGCGCATTATTCGCGAAGCGGGAAAGAAATTCGTGGTGATGGATACCGCACCCACCGGGCATACACTATTATTACTGGATGCCACTGGCGCTTATCATCGCGAAGTTGCCAAACAAATGGATTGCCATTCCATCGCACACTACACCACGCCGATGATGCAACTGCAAAACCCCAAGCAAACCAAAATACTACTGGCAACATTGGCGGAAACGACACCGGTACTGGAAGCTGCCAACCTACAATCCGATTTGCGCCGCGCCGGTATTGAACCCTGGGCCTGGATCATCAATAACAGTATAGCAGCAACTACTGTGAAATCACCTTTATTGTGTCAGCGCGCCAGTAATGAGCTTGCTGATATCGAAACCGTATTAACCATGCACGCACAGCGCTATGCCGTCGTGCCTTTACTCAAAGAAGAGCCGGTGGGCATCGAGAAGTTATTGGAATTATCCGAAAGAAACCGATAATTGATCAAAGAACAGATAATTTTTGATAAAAGCGCCGCGCAGCGTATTGCCTAACTGCAACAGCTATCGCCTCTGTTTTTACCTTGCGCCTGGATAGATGGGCGAGCATGGAACCTTGCCATAGGAACAATAGACACAACAGTCACCCGGCTTGGACTTAAGCAGCGTCACACTGCTCGCATTCATAAAACCACTGACAAGCATCTTTGGGCATGATTTCCATCTAGAGTATCCACAAGGGCAGTCAGTATCGACTCCAGAATTACTTTGCGCATATGATGCTCCTAGCTGCTATCTTCGTTACAATGTCCTTATTTTGTGGTTAGTCGGCCTACATCTATTTGATCATGTTATCCTTTGATTTTGTATGGTTAGTTCTTACCTTACTTAGAGATTGCAGTAGTCCATATCAATTTTATTTCTCCTTCCCTTTCTGCAACGATCTCGCAATAACTTCCGAAATCGCCTTTCGTCTTGATGCCGCATCCTCCAAATCAGTGACCTGTTGCGCCGTGCGTACTTTGTGTCCAAGTGCCACTTGTTTAGTAGGGGTAAATTTCCCCAAACTATTCAGAAACTTAATATTGCTTCCGGAAGTTTTATACCGAACACGTCCCTGATCCTTGGGATCAAGATTTTCTTCCACAAATTTAGAGAGCTTTTTGATATGGCGTTCTGTACCCAATTAAGCACAACCTCGGTATAGCCAGCAGCAAAGCACTTCTCGATACGATACCACTGAGTTTCCAATCATTGGTAGTTGTAACGGAAACTTGACAAGCTGCTCATATTTTCTCATGCGCAAGGGATACATCAACCCCGCCAGGCGCTTCCAAGAACTGTTTCTTCGATAGTGACGCGGAATCCTCGTTATTCAACCAATTACTTACGTGCTTGATTCCACAAATACAAGGTATTTTTCTTAGTGTTTATCCAACCTACGAAACTGAATCGCTTCGGCAATGTGTTGACTGTTGATTTTCTCGCTACCTGTCAAATCCGCAATCGTTCGCGCGAGTTTCAAAATGCGATGATACGCGCGTGCTGACAGGTTCAAACGACTGATGGCCTGTTTCAACAAATTTTCGCTGGCGGCATCCAGAGCACAATATCGATCGATTTCTTTGACACTTAGGCGGTTATTGGTTTTTCCTTGCCGCTCAAGTTGACGATGATGCGTTCTTTCAACGCGCTGACGGATCGTGCTGCTTTTCTCGCCGGTAGTCTGCTGGCGCATCAATTCTTCCTGTGGCACCGCTGGAACTTCGATTTGCATGTCGATGCGATCCAATAGCGGACCTGAGATTCTGCCACGGTAGCGGGCAACCTGATCCGGCGTGCAGTGGCATTTGCCTGAGGGATGCCCCAGATAACCGCAGGGACATGGGTTCATCGCTGCTATGAGTTGAAATTGTGCCGGGAATTCAGCTTGACGTGCAGCCCGTGAAATGGTTATTTTCCCGGATTCTAGTGGTTCTCGTAGTACTTCCAGTACCTTACGGTCAAATTCTGCCAGTTCATCCAGAAATAATACACCATGCATAGCTAGTGAAATTTCTCCCGGGCGGGGCTGGCTGCCGCCGCCAACCAATGCAATACCGGAAGCTGTATGATGAGGAGAGCGAAAGGGACGGCGTTTCCAGTTGGCGATATCGAAATTACCATAACAAAGTGATTGGATAGCTGCAGATTCCAATGCTTCCGCTTCGGTCATGGGGGGCAAAATGCCAGAAAAACGTGCTGCCAACATGGATTTACCGGTACCGGGAGGACCTATCATCAGTACGCTATGGCCGCCGGCGGCGGCAATTTCCAATGCGCGTTTGGCATGGGATTGACCTTTTACTTCATCAAAATCCGGGTAAATCGGGTTATCTGCCTCAATGTTTTGCTGGCTGGGGTGTTGATAAATCGGTAATGGCTCGCGGCCATTGAGATGTGCGCAAATCTGTAACAGTGATTTGGCCGCATAAATGGTGGCGTTTTTTACTAGCGCGGCTTCTGCAGCATTCTGTTGCGGTAATACAAAACTTCGCCCTAATTGTGAGGCACTGTAAGTCATTGCAAGCGCCCCGTGTATTGGGCGTAATTCTCCAGTTAAAGCAAGCTCACCCGCCCATTCATAACAATCCAGTTTGTCATTTGGAATTTGCCCGGTGGCAGCCAGAATACCCAGTGCAATTGGTAAATCAAAACGCCCGCTTTCTTTCGGTAAATCAGCCGGTGCCAGGTTAATGGTAATACGCTGGGCGGGAATCTTAAAGTGTGCATTTTGCAGCGCCGCTCTGACACGATCTTTGCTTTCTTTGACTTCGGTGTCGGGAAGTCCAACGATAGTAAAACTGGGCAGGCCATTTGCAATATGAGTTTCTACGGTCACTAATGGCGCGTTGACTCCTGAAAGTGCGCGGCTATACAAGATTGCGAGTGTCATATTTGTAATAATCCTGCAGGTGTATTAATCCAAGCAGGTGCGACCTCAGTAACCGCAGGTAATCTTTAGCTTAGTGGCTGGTTTTAACGTGCTCTTCGTGAATAGGATGTGATTCTGATTTTGAGGTTTTTTGCATCACGTGGCCTAGTTTATTTTCCAATTCCGCAACTTTTGTTTCAAGAATGATAAGTTTCTCGCGGGTACGCTGCAACACTTCTTGCTGCACATCAAATTCATCACGTGTAACGAGATCAAGTCGTGTAAATGCACCGGACAATAAAACCCGAATATTTTTTTCAATGTCCTTGGCTGGACTGTTTTGTAGAATTTCACTGACTTTAGTGTTGATTTCGTCGATTACATTTTTATTAAACATGTTGTTTCCCCTGGTTTTGATAGATTCATTACTTGGCCAGCTGAGCTTAACAGCTACATGGTAAAATACCACATGATAAAAAATATCGTTGCAATGTCAAATTATCTACTGTTATTGCAAATGATTCCAGCAGTAAAGCGACAAATGATGATCCGGCTAGATAATCTATGCAACTAAAAAATCAATAAATACTTTTTTAATGTACTGAAGTTACAGTTGTTATAGTTAATTTTCATACGCTGATGGAACGCAAACATTTACTTGAGAATTGGGTTAGAGAACAACTCGCAGGAAAAACTTTTACTGTGCAGCCCGCATCAACGGATGCCAGCTTCCGGCGCTATTTCCGCATTTTCACGGATGCTCAAACGTACATTGTAATGGATGCGCCGCCACAACATGAAAATTGCGTAGCGTTTCTACAAGTGGCAAAAATATTGACTGCATCCGGTGTGCATGTACCTAAGGTATTTGCACAAAATTTAGAGCAGGGTTTTTTATTATTATCCGATCTCGGTCATAATACTTTTTTGCAAGCACTCAATGATCGAGTTGAAATCGCTAAGCAGCTATATAACGATGCAACCGATGCACTGATCAAGATACAGCTAACGCAACAAACTGAAAATCTACCCGCTTATAACGAAGCATTACTGCAACAAGAACTTAATTTATTTCCTGATTGGTATATTGCCAAACATTTGCAAACAAACTTATCAGAAAAACAGCAAATGATTTTGCATGCTGTTTTTAGACAAATTCTGCACAATAACCTTGCGCAGCCCAAAGTATTTGTGCACCGCGATTATCATTGCCGAAATCTGATGGTGGCATCCCCTAACCCCGGCATTCTGGATTTTCAGGATGCCGTATATGGCCCCATTACCTATGATTTGGTATCGCTATTCAAGGATGCCTATATTCAATGGAATGAAGAACAAATTTTGGACTGGACGATTCGCTACTGGGAAAAATCCCGTAAAGCAGGCTTACCTGTTGCAGCGGATTTTGCGTTGTTTTATCGAGATTTTGAATGGATGGGCGTACAGCGTCATCTGAAAGTTCTCGGAATATTTGCCCGGCTTAACTATCGTGATGGTAAAGCGATTTATCTCAACGATATGCCGCTGGTGATGGCTTATTTGCGTAATACATGTGAACGCTACCGGGAGCTTTTTCCACTGCTGCACTTGCTGGACGAATTAAATCCCGGTGAATCAACACAGAAAATTGGCTACACCTTCTGATTACATTCCATTTAAGGCCATGATTCTTGCGGCTGGGCGGGGAGAACGTATGCGCCCGCTCACCAATGCCTTGCCAAAACCTTTACTAAAGGCAGGCGCCTGCACACTGATTGAATATCAGCTAAAAAATTTGGCACATGCAGGTTTTGCCGATATCGTAATCAATCATGCTTATCTCGGCGCAATGATTGAAAATGCATTAGGGAAAGGTGAACGATATGGTGTTAATATCCAATACTCGGCGGAAGAAAAAGTATTGGAGACAGCCGGTGGAATAGCAAATGCTTTGCCACTATTGACCAATGAATCAGATATGTTGCCATTTGTGGTGGTTAATGCTGACATTTATTGTGCGATGGATTATGCAGTGCTATTACCCACCCTGAAAAAGATGTACTCGGGAGAGCATCAAGCATTGGCCCACCTAATTTTGGTTGACAACCCTTCGCATCATGAAGGCGGTGATTTTGTATTAAGCGGAGATCAGGTGATGCTAACAGGGGGAAATAAACTGACATTCAGTGGCATCGGCATTTATCAACCTCAACTTTTTAATACCACAACACCGGGTATGGCCGCAAAACTAGCACCCCTATTGCGGCAGGCAATGCTGGAAGGAAAGGTAAGTGGCGAACATTTTTCCGGGCAATGGGTTGATGTGGGTACGCCGCAACGGCTTGAAGCACTGGATAAACAACTTAGATCATCATGATAAATTAGCAACTTAGATGGCCATGACACACACGCAACATTTTATTACTCGCCGTCAGCTTCTAGCAGATAAAATGCAGACTGGGGTCGCAATCATACCAACCGCCCCTGAACAATTACGTAATCGTGATGCGCACTATCCCTATCGATTTGACAGTTACTTTTATTATTTGACAGGCTTTCGTGAACCTGATGCCGTGCTAGTAATTGTTGCAGCTACTAACCAAGATGCGGCGAAGCATATTTTGTTTTGCCGTGAAAAAGACCAGGAACGCGAAATCTGGGATGGCTTTCGCTATGGCCCTGAAGCAGCCCGGGACATCTTTGGTTTCCACGAAACCTACCCAATCGCGAAACTGGATGAACTACTGCCGCAGTTATTGGCCGATCAACCGGTTATCCACGTGGCTTTTGGTCAAGATCATGCCTGGGACCAGCGTGTTGCAGGTTGGATAAACCGTGTACGTGAATTGACGCGCACCGGTGTTACCGCACCCGGTGAAGTTCATGATTACCGCAGATTACTTGATGACATGCGATTGATTAAAGATACCAATGAATTGCAGATCATGCAGCGAGCAGCGGATATCTCAACATTCGCGCATCAACGTGCTATGCAGCTAACCCATCCGGATATGCATGAATATGAAATCGAAGCTGAATTACTGTATACCTTTTATCGCCACGGTGCACAGTCGCCAGCTTATACATCGATTGTTGCAGGGGGTGCCAATGCCTGTGTGTTACATTACGTGCAGAACAATGGCTTGCTGAAATCAGGTGACTTGCTGCTCATTGATGCAGGTTGTGAACTTGATGGCTATGCGTCGGATATTACGCGAACATTCCCAGTCAGCGGCAAATTTACTGCTGTACAGAAAGATATTTACCAATTAGTCCTGGCTGCACAGATGGCTGCAATTGCTCAAGTCAAACCGGGAAATAACTGGAACGATCCGCACCAGGCGGCATTGCAGGTACTGGCACAGGGTTTTATTGATTTGGGGTTATGCCAGGGAACTGTGGATACGATACTGGAATCGGAAGATTACAAACGTTTTTATATGCACCGCACCGGACATTGGTTAGGAATGGACGTGCATGATGTCGGGGAATACAAACAAAAGAATGAATGGCGTTTATTACAGCCGGGAATGGTATTGACGGTCGAACCCGGGTGCTACATCCGTCCGGCGGATGATATTCCGGAACATTTCTGGAATATTGGTATACGCATTGAAGATGATGTTGTTGTTACCCAAACGGGTCATGAAATTTTGACTATAGCAGCGCCTAAAACAGTTGCTGAAATAGAGGAGTTGATGCAATGAACGACGAACAGAAAAAAATTATTATCAACAAAATTTCTGAATTTCACCAAAATGAATCAGGGGAATATCAACGCACACCTGTTTCACCAGTAAATCGTTGGATTACCTATGCGATGCTTGTCCCGATTGTTGCTGTCTTGGTTCTCATTGGTATTTTCTTTTTTGCAGCATTTCTCGCGTTATTGGCTATTGCCATTGTCGTAATCGGTATTCGATTTTGGTGGCTACGTAGAAAATATACACATACCATGCAGCAATACGAGAATTCAAAGCAACATACTGACAATGATCAAACGGTTATCATCGAAGATGCACAAATCATTGAAGAAACAGAGATTCATCGAAAAACACCCAACAAATAATAAGAAATTACTATTGCGTAATTGCAGGTAACTGTAGGTATGTCATTGAAAATGGTATACACATCTATAAAATTTTTTTCTGATAATTATGCAATCCATTAATCCGGCTACTGGTGAAGTCTTGCAATCCTTTTCTACATGGCAGGAAAATCAAGTCGACTCCGTATTAAATCTGGTTACATCAGCACAAATCAATTGGGCAGCACTTAGTTTTTCTCAGAGATCACAATATATGCGCAACCTTGCGCAGGTATTTCGCCATAATCTGGCTGAGTATGCCCATCTGGTCACCGATGAGATGGGAAAATTACTAAAAGAAGCCCGAGCGGAAATAGAAAAATGTGCATTGGGCTGCGAATATTACGCCGACCATGCGCAATCGTTTTTAGCTGATGAAATTGTCGCATCTGATGCCAGCCGCAGTCTTGTTACCTACCAACCACTGGGTACACTATTATGCATCATGCCGTGGAATTTTCCTTTCTGGCAATTAATCCGTGCTGCAGCACCCGCTATGATGGCAGGTAATGCGGTGGTGTTGAAGCACGCATCCAATGTTCCCCGTTGTGCACTCGCATTGGAAGATGCGTTTCGCCAAGCAGGATTTCCTGCGCACACATTCCGTACACTGTTGATCAGTGCCGAGCAAGCTGAAGCGGTAGTCGCAGATAAAAGAATCGCCGCTGTCACTTTAACCGGAAGTAGTGCAGCAGGACGACGTGTTGCAGCAACTGCCGGGCAACATTTAAAAAAGTGCGTACTTGAACTGGGCGGATCGGATCCTTTTATCGTGCTTGACGACGCCGATTTAGAATTAACGGTTAAACAAGCACTCGTAGCGCGTTTTCAAAATATGGGTCAAAGTTGTATTGCTGCAAAACGTTTTATTATTACCGATACGATCGCTGATACTTTTGTCGAACGTTTCAAAGCCCTAGTAAGCGAACTTAACAAAGGCGATCCAAAAAACGATTCAACCAGCATTGCGCCAATGGCACGTGCAGACTTGCGCGCGGATTTACATGCACAAGTTGAGAAAAGTTTATCACTCGGTGCAAAACTAGTGATTGGTGGCTCATTTCTGGGAACAGCAGGGGCTTATTACACACCAACGATTCTGGATTACGTTCAACCGGGTATGCCAGCGTTTGATGAAGAATTATTTGGTCCTGTTGCAGCAATCACTCGAGTACGAAATACCGAAGAAGCGATTCAATTGGCTAATCTTACCAATTTCGGATTAGGTGGCAGCTTATGGACACGTGATACGATACAAGGCGAATTATTGGCACGGCAAATTCACGCCGGTTGTGTTTTCGTTAATGACATTGTAAAAAGCGATCCACGCTTGCCATTTGGAGGAATCAGAGATTCTGGCTATGGCAGAGAATTGTCTTATCATGGCATTCGTGAGTTCGTAAATATCAAAACATTGTGGATTAAAAGCGATAGTTTGTAGTTGGATCAAAAAATCATTACATCTGAAATAAATTATTTTGGGGACGGCCAGTTGATTTACTTGTTGCATAATTTATTGCAGTAGTTATTGCTTGAATCCGCCATGTATTGAATGACTTATCAACTACTTTCTCTTTCTATCAGGCATCAGAAAATTTTTCGTTAACCCTGTGCTGCCAATAACGGCGATAGATTTTTCTCCAGCTATTTACAACCCATTGGTTATTTGCAAAATGAAGCAAGATAGCACCTTCCCTGTCACTGCGTAGTAATTTACTGCCTTGATTGCGATAACGCGCTACAACGGCATCCCTTGGATGACCATGACGATTATGATAACCAACTGTAAAAATCGTTAAAGAAGGATTGACTTTTTGAATAAAAGCATCGGTTGATGATGTATTACTGCCATGATGTGGCGCAATTAATACCGATGCGCTAAGCTTATCGCCCGCACGAGCCAACAATGCAGATTCACTCCGGCGACCAATATCAGAAGGTAGTAGCACATTGCCATGGATTGATGTAATTTTTAATACACAGCTATTTGCATTGGTGTTATTTGGGGAATTCTGATAGTCCTCTGCCGTAGGATGTAGCAACTCAAAATGCACATCATCCCATTGCCAAGATTGACCGGCACGACACTTAATCCCGTATCGCACCATCCGCTGTGTAGGGTGCTGATTATCTAACGAAGACACTAATGCACTGACAGGGATTGCTGCCAATACCGATAACGCTCCACCACTGTGATCCATATCAGCATGCGATACAACTAAAGCATCCAGGTGACGAATGCCTTCTCCACGCAAATACGGAACAATGATGCGGGCGCCACTATCAGTGTCACCAAACCTTGGCCCAGTATCAAATACCAAAGTATGATTAGCCGTGCGTGCAACTACCGCCAGGCCTTGACCAACATCCAGTACTGCTAACCATAATTCACCCGCCCTAGGTTTAGGCGGTTGTACTGTCAACATCGGTAACAATGCGATGACTCCCAGCCAACGTGCGGGGAAGCCACTAAAAAAACTTAACCCTAAACTTCCAGGTAATAGCATCCACGCTATTCCTGCGATAGCTATTAATATCGTCCACAATGGGGGCGCATGTTGTTCCCAAACGGCATGGGGCAATGAACTCAACCCATGCAATAAAATCATTCCGGCACTTAACACTTCATGTGCCAAAGGTAATACGAATTCAAACCATGGGATCACTGCGAGCAATGTTAATGGCACGATTACAAAACTGACTAAAGGAATTGCAAATGCATTTGCAATGGGTGAAATTAGCGGTACCTGCTGAAACAGAGCTAATAATAATGGAATGAGTCCTAGTGTAATCGCCCACTGAACACGCAACCAGCTCCTAAACCAATGTAATTTACCAATCCGCCCTACTGTTACTAACATAATGATGGCAATCGCACCAAATGACAGCCAAAATCCTGGTGCAATCGTCGCCCATGGATCAAGAAAAACCACCCAAAATAAAGCCCAAACTAATACGGTTATTGGTGCAGTCAATTGTCCCCGCCACAATGCCAGTGCTATTACCGCTAACATACAAAATGACCGCTGTGCAGGAATTGCAAATCCCGATAGTAGCGCATAACCCAGAGCCGCTATCAATCCAGCAATAACAGCAGCACGGCGTGCAGGTAAGCGCAACAACACATAAGAATTTATGCGCCATAACCAAAATACCACTGCAAATACCAGGCTTGAAACTAACGTAATATGCAAACCGGAAATTGCCATTAAATGTATTGTTCCTGTCTGCGCAAATACTTGCCATTGATCCCGCGGTATCGTGTATTGATCTCCCGTTGCCAGGGTTTTTAATACACCGGCATATGGCTGGTTCATCAATACTCTAGAGAATCTCTGTTGAATCTCTCCTCTAACACGTTCTATCCAATAACTGGGACGATTCACCATAGGTTCCAGCAAGCGATTGTCAGTTGACGTACGAATGTATCCGGTTGCTCGAATATTACGCTCCAGTAACCAAGCCTCATAATCAAAACCGTGAGGATTTGCATTGCCATGCGGTTGCTTAAGCCGTACCAGGAGTTGCCAGCGCTGACCGGCGCTTATGACTGGATGAATCATTTCATGATTAGCGGGTTGATAATTTTTATACCACGCCAGCGAAATACGTTGAGGTACGGTTGCACCTTCTTGCAAAACTCGTTCTACATTAAATTGGAAACGCAAGCCATGATTATGAGTCTGCGGTAAGCTAGCTACAACTCCAATGATGCGAATGTCTTGTTGCTCCCATTCGGGTGATAAGACATCCGCTAAGCGCCAATGAGCAAAAGTAGCTGCCCAGAAAAATCCAAAACCTAAAAAAAAGCTCCATAACACTGCGTTACTTATTAAAATTGGCAATTGGTAACGCCGCAAAATTGCGATTGTAAAAATTATCAGTAATAGGCTCCAAGACCATGACAAATCTGGCAGCTCAGGTTGTTGCTGTAATAGACCAGTACCGACAACGAAAGCCAGAATATTTAATCGCAACTGCATGTTTGATAACACTCCTCCGATAAGCATCTATTCGACACATCACTTATAATCGTATTGATTATCAAACCACTACATTTCAATTTATAATGCACTGATATCCTAGACATAATTTTCTATTCCGTAACATGATGCTTATTTCCATTTTTAAATTCTCCAATATGAATTCTGTTCTTTTACGTCAACAACCAACAGATTAAATATCACTACAATCCTGTCGTTATTGCCACTATTGAATAGGACACAATATGAATCAACGTAATGATCAACGAAGTAACAAATATCGGCGATTCGATGACCATGCAATACGAAATAAGATGGAATTATTGTCTGGTCAACTTGAAACTCAACAACTTGAACTGGAAGAGTCGCGTAATCGTTATGCTGATCTCTACGATCATGCGCCAGTTGGTTACTTAACTGTTGATAAAACTGGAAAAATACTATCAATTAATTTGACGGGAGCGGCCTTATTGCGAAAGGCGCGTCCATTTCTTATCGGTAAACTTTTTACAAACTGTTTTCTCGATATCGATCAACAAGCCTTTTATCACTATTTACAAGAAGTTTTTAATTCCTCTAGCAACGCTACGATCGATTTAAAAATTGGTGATACGCAAGATCCCCTGAGCTTTATTCGTTTGGAAAGCACGGTAAGCAACGATAAAAACATGTGTCGTATGGTCATGTCAGATATCAGCCAACTGCGAAAAATGATTAATCTTAATCGTGATTTGCTAAGTGAAAACAGACAACTGATGAAAGAATTATTTCGTGTTCAAGAAAAGGAGCGACGCAGACTCGCGCGTGAATTACACGACGAATTAGGGCAATGGTTAACCGCTATTCGTGCTGAAAGTGAAGTTATTTTGAATTACACTGAACAAGATTCAGCTATTTACCCAAGCGCCCAAGCGATTAAAAGTTGTACCGAAAAAATGCATCAAGTTATCCGTACAATGTTGCATCGATTACGCCCGCTAAATCTCGATACATTAGGATTACCTGATGCATTATCTGAGCTTAAGAAACAATGGTGTTCCAGGCACTCACAAATCGCACTTGAATTAGACTTAAAAGGTGATCTTGCAACACTGGACGAACAATACAACATAACAGTATTTCGCCTTATTCAGGAAGCACTCAATAATATCTACAAGCACTCCGATGCTACTTGGACTCAAATCAGTTTATATCGTGAAACCATTGAAAATGCTGCTGATGATTTTTTGTCACTTAGAATTGAAGATAACGGCAAAGGTTATGACACTAACCAGCAATTTGCAGGATTAGGGCTGGTAGGCATGCGTGAAAGAGTCATTGCCCTTGATGGACGAATGACAGTCCGTAGCGCCCCTAGCGAAGGAACAGAAATTAATATCCGATTACCACTTAAAGCTTAAACAAATGACGAGCCCAATTTCCATTTTATTGATTGATGATCACCCGGTAGTCCGCACTGGTTATCGTCGCTTGCTTGAGAGTACGGGCGATATGATTGTAGTAGCGGAAGCAGAAAGTGGTGCAACCGGCTATCAATTATGGCAGGAACATAATCCGGACGTTGTCATTCTTGATCTCAACATGCCTGGTATCTGTGGCTTTGAAACTATCCATCGCATGGTCGGCAAAGATCCTACGGTACGTATTCTGGTTTTTAGTATGCTTAACAATGTAACGATGGTTCATCGGGCATTAAAAGCAGGCGCTATAGGATTTATCAGTAAACAAAGTGGAATTGGCGAAATGATTCACGCTGTACGCCAAGTAAGTATAGGGAAAAAATATATCGAATCAGAATTGGCCACTGCAGTTGCAATGCATGCTACAAGAAAAGATAACTCTGAAAATCCATTCGATTTATTAACCAAACGAGAATTTCAAATTGTCAAATTAATTGTAGAAGGAAATTCCAATACAGAAATTGCAGATAAAATTTCCATCAGCCCTAAAACTGTGAGTGTTCATTACCTCAACTTAATGCGCAAATTGGATTTGCAAAATACGACACAACTCATTCGCTTAGCGATTAATCATAATATTATTGGCTAATTTGTACTAGCTGCGACCTGATCTGACAGTAAATTCCAGTCGTTTCATATTTACAAGCACATCCACACGTCTAATTGAATTTAGGCCTAAGTGCCATTTACATTTTCTCCAACATTCTTTTCTGCCGCCAGGCAGGCGCAACGGTGGAAAATAATGACTCTCCAGGATCAAACAAGCACAAATATTGTGCTGCCGCAATACGTTGCCGCTGGAATCCTTCTTTCAGCACTTGCATACAATGTTCACGAGAAACAGGTTTACCCATGAAATAGCGTTTACCTTTAGTAAAATTGACACTATTTGTATTCCACCACATTTGAATTTTGATCGGATCAGGCCAAGGTAAGTTGTCATCCTCATCCATTTGTACGTTATTATTTTCGGGATCATCGTTAGGTCCTAATTCAACCTCTTCCGGTGCATCCCGCTCAAGATCAAGATAAGATAAATCGATCCCAGTAATAAAACTAAATGATTCCCCGGCCAACCGAGCAAGCTTCGGGTCATCCATTTGTTTGATCAACCATGGTACATAATAAGGATCACCAGTAATTCCAGCGCCGAGAATCAGATTACGCACATTTGTCGTATCCACTGCTAATTTCTTTAATAATTCATGCGAATCAACCATCGGCAACACTTTTAGAATCAGTTGCAATGCGGATTGCTGAAACAAGTTGATTGAACAAGCATACTGTTCCAGGACATCCATTGCATTTGTGCGATTTCCAGACAGCAGTGCTGACCAAGCAGCCCAAAAACGACAAGTAATATCTTTATCAGAAAGATATTGCTCGCATTGGGATCGCAAATCATGCCGTCCCATTTCTCCTGCGGCACGTAATGCGCGAGCACGTAATACGGTATCGTTATGATGAACAAGCGAAGTAAGAACCATCCCTGGATCGACACGATGCGTCACGCAAGCATCAATCCCTGCTCGTTGCTTAAGAGGATTCGTAGAAATCAGTAATTTTGCACCTATTCCTTTCAGAAATTGCGCCGAAACCCAACTAAAGGCAGAAGTTAAGCCAAACTGCACTTTGAGCACAGCACTGCCCAATGCAAATAGTTTATCCAATCGATTCTCATCGTTTTCTTCGATTGCTCGTACAGTTGCAGTAAATATCTCGCCTACACCAGCATTTTCCAGAGCCTCTTCACAAACCTTCAAGCCATACTCTCCTGCCACCGCCAAACCATCAAGATGAGCGGCTATACGGTCATCAATACGACGAAGATGATGAAGCTTTACATGTGGCGCGGAAACTTGACGCAATCTAATATTGTGCAAGATTGCTGATTCCTCGGCATGTTGCTGAATGATATGGGGTATTGGTTTTGAAGAATTCACTAACATAAGCTACAAAATGCAATTATTTGGTTTTATTTACAGAATATACAAATTGACTGATTCCAATCAAGCTTTATTCTTTAGAAAAAAAGCATGAGCAAAATATTACTAACTATTTTTTTACTTGAGCTTAAATCATCAAATCAGTCATATCCGTTTATTCTCATTAAGAGCCGCAGCTCCATTCTAACCTTTTCTTGAGTTCTAGACCTTCAACTGAGAAGATAGTTTGAGTGATTGATTCGTAACCAACTGATTTGGTGATAATTTCAAGTTTCCCGTCATTATCAATATCGAGTAGATTAATGACTTCATATCGTTGCAAAGCGCACTCCGCAATGCATGTTTCTAAAAAAATTTCTGAAAATACAGGGATGGTCACGACAGCTTCCCCCTTTAGTTTTCGAAGCAATAGTAAGGAATAATCCCCAGCTTGCGTAGAGGTTTCGCTGCCACGATGACGTGTCGCTGCAATAAGTACTTCGTCCCGGCCGTCACCTTCCAAATCAATGCGCCATAATTGGGAAAGCATAGGATAAGATTCATCAATACCGCGTTCTCGTAGCCACAATGCAACCGCTTCACGATAAACTGGATTATTCTTATCCAGTGCTTCGGGTTTGCGTAAAGCTGCATTCCGCCGTGAACCGACCAGCGTCACAGCATTAGTAGGTAACGGCATTTTAGATCGAAAAGTCGGACTCAAACAAATCTCACTTGTTTGTGTAGCAGATACGGTTGTCTTTTGCAAAAGCTTTCCATCACTGCTGTAAGCATTCAACATCAGTGAATCTTTAACAGACTTTTGTGTATCTATTGCCGACAGCCAAGTATTGCCCGAAACTGATCCATACAATTGACCTGTAGCGACATCAATGACAGGCACAATCACCTCGGATTTAGCAGAAACCGTGAAGCTTGTTATTCCTGCCGCGCACAACGCCAATAATAAAGGAAAATAGCGATACAGCATGGCGTTAACGATGTCTTGTACAATCATAATCCGCTGGCCTAATACTTCTCTCAGCACGAAAAGCAAGACGCGCGACAGCGTCAAGAAACTGAATCCAGTTCGATTGTGTTGTCAATGGCAACGGCACTTGCAGTTCATGACATGCCTCTTCCATTACTACACGAGTGACTGAACCGTATGCTCCATCGACATTGCCATTAAAGCGTTTTCCTAGCATGTAATAACAGATGCCTTGAACAAACAAGGTAATCGAGCGATTCGTATTAAAACCGATGTTAGTACCATCATCGATATGAAAATGATCATGATGAGCCTGATTGTAGTTGTATGCGAGAACTGTACCGAAATGCTTGCGGAGAATAGCTTCAACACCCAGATAAAAATCTGGATAGTCCTCAAACCTGTTGGTAACAAAGATTCTTCCTGGCCAGAAAATGGCATCCAAATCGAAGGCGCGGCCCATGCCATGATAACCAGGCTTATTCACATACGCACCCGCAGATACAACGGCTTGTGGAAAACCATTCGGACATACAGTCCATAATTCATTGAAGCACGTCTCAAGCTTAAAATAAAAAGCATTCGTACAGCGAAAATCATGCTGTTTACCTATAGTACCATAAGGTGCTACTGGATGACGTGCATAGTGGATCGGTACTATGCCAATGGTATTAAAGGTTTTTTCTGTCGCAGACATATCATAATCTCCATCACAAATTCAGATCAGGATAATTCTACGACCGTGAATACTGATTAAGATGTGGTTATTCTCACATTGTGGTCTGTAAGAATTTTTGCATTAAGAAATAAGATTTGGCCTTCCATGTTTCCTCGTATGACGACTGCTCCAAGACGATTCGCCAATCACACATCGTATATATTTATGTACAGCAATCATCATGATCGGCTTTATTCATTGAAGCGCATCTGTAAGTACCATTTCATTTGGCGGAATCCATTTCCTTCCTCTACTCAATTGACGCGCTATTGCTATCGCACTTTTACCTTTGATAAAGCCTACTACATGCGACACCGAGTACTTGGGTGGAATACTTATACACATGTGAATGTGATCCAGCATCAAATGGCCTTCCACAATCGCGCTTTCCTTCTGATTTGCCAGATCGTGCAACACTTCCCCTATATGCTTCCTGACCTTGCCAAATATCAGTTTCTTTCGTCGCTTCGGAATAAATACCACATGATATTTACAATCCCAGCGCGTATGGCTCAAACTTTGGTACTCCTTCATCTTTGACTCCTCGTCTCGTGGTTGAGACGAGAACGTTACGACGACTGCCGTAACGGTCAAACCTTCGGGAGTCCCCCGGCAGAGCCGGGGGTTTATCTGTTATTAATTATCAAATTGCGCAATGACGTAGGGCGAATTCGGGGAAAAGCGACAATCCGCCAATCAATTCAATATACAAATAACCATCTTACGAGTTAAACTTGTGCAAATAGCACCTTATTACAATCACTCCACTCCAGCCATTAGTAGCAAATCCGGTGAATCGTTATTATGCAATATAATTTTGAGTGGGATCCAAACAAAGCGAAAGCTAATACTATTAAGCACAACATAAATTTTGAGCAAGCCACCGAGGTATTCCGGGATATGCAGCAATTGACGATTTTTGACGAAGAACATAGCAATACAGAGGACCGTTGGGTAACTTTAGGTAAAACAAAGAATGAAATATTGCTAGTCGTAGCTCACACTTTCACTGAATATGAGAACGTTGCCACCATACGCATTATTTCGGCAAGGAAAGTAACCAGACATGAACAGCATCAATACGAGGAAAGCAAATGAAAGACGAATATGATTTTTCCAAGGGCGTACGTGGCAAGTTTTATCGACCAAACACCAAGTTTAATTTACCGGTATATCTCGATGAAGATGTATTTGACTATCTTTCCTCTAAGGCTAAAACCAAAGGAATTGGAGTTAATGACATAGTTAACGATTTGTTACGAAAGGATATTGACTTGATAGAAGGTATGAAGTAATACACCATTGTTGAGTTTAAACAAGAAGAACGTAAATGACTAAGAGTCTTGAGGCTGTACCAGTGACGACGTCACTTCGAAAATTAGGCAATACTACCCCTCAAAAATTATCAAATTGCTCAAGGGCATAGGCGTAGAGCGGATTCGGAGCAAAGCGACAATCCGCCAATCAATACAACACACAATCATGATGGTTTGCAAACAATTGAGCGATTGTTGGTTATGGTGCTTTGCTTGCGCGAAAACACCTTACGGGTTGACCCTTTTTCCCTGTCCATCCACCATACGGCCATGTTTCTTGACAATAGAAACCACTTTAGGGTATCAAGTGCCATTGAAAAAACATAAAGGAATCGACATGCAATCACTAGAACAAGAACAAATATTGGCAAAGCTCAAACGCCTCTCCCCTAGCCGATTGGCAGAGGTCGCAGACTTTATCGATTTTCTACAACAGCGGGACCAGGAAAAACAATTACAACAAGATTACGCGAAGACTTCTGAGACAGCTTTTAACAAAGTATGGGATAACGACGACGATACCGTATATGACAACCTGTAGATATGGCGATGTGGTACTGGTAACTTTTCCTTTCACCAATCTGCAAACCACCAAAAAACGTCCTGCCGTTATCATTAGTAGTCTGTCCTACAACCAAGCCAGACCCGATTTTATTCTCATGGCAATTACCAGCCAGGTTAAAAATGAACGCTCAACTGGCGAGTATATTCTGCAAGATTGGCAGCAAGCCGGGCTGCTCAAACCTTCGATGATCAAGCCACTGATTGCGACTCTCGAACAAAACAAGATCGTTAAGAACATGGGGCAGTTATCAAACACTGATCGAGAAATGTTGAACGCAATCATTCAAACAATATTGGGCAACTAGCTGCATGTCAGTTCCACGCTACAGTTCATCCGACGTGGGCGTAACAAAATTGCGTCGATAATTGGGTAATGCTCAACCTCAGAAATTATCAAAATCATGGCGTAGGGCGGATTCGGAGCAAAGCGACAATCCGCCAATCAATACAACACACAATCATGAGGGTTTGCAAACAATTGAGCGACTGTTGGTTATGGTGGTTTGCTTGCGCGAAACCAACTTACCGTTTATTCGCCGTACGGTCGTGAATTTGCAAAACGTGATTCAAATCGACACCAAAATATTCTTCTGCAACCCGCACCAATGCAGACTTCACCAGTTCGATAGCCGGTTTAACAGGCTGTTGAAAAACGTTTTCGAGGCAGCCGATGCAAGGCAGAAACAGGTGAAAAAGCGCAGTTTATGCCTAATAAATGAGCATCTTGAGTCTGTTTTTAACGCCGCAGCGGCAACGCAGATAGTTTTTCAACGGCCTGTTTACCGGACACTACTGAATACCGATCTCTCTTTCACTTTGCACTTTTTTGCCAATCCAATCCACGTACTGTTGGTCTACCTCGCTTACTGTAACCAACCCGATTTCCAATAGCAGACTCGATCTTTTTCTTGAAATGGTCATTACCCAGCGGCGTACCCGAATGTAAGCAAGCACGGATTAATTCAAGTTCATCCAGCTGAACTTCAATATCAAACCCTGCACGATAGGCAGCTTGCCGCGCCTCAGGAGATTCCCCCAATGCCAGATACAACGCATGCGGCTGAAGAATAGCATTATCAATTCCTTGAGCGTTGGCCGCATAGCTGGACCACCGGTACTGCCCCGGATAATCAACCATTGCAGCACGCACCGGATTCATCTCAATATAGCGCATGCAAACCAGAAAATAAGCATCCGATTCTAAAATATTCCCCTTATGCCGCCCTTCCCACAAACTTCCTCGCCGGCGATAGGTTTTATTGATATAAGGCACAAAGTGGCGCCCAACATTCTGAAACAACAGACTAATATCATTCTCGGCTTGTGGTGTCGCCAATAAATGCACATGATTGGTCATCAACACATACGCATGGATCAAACACTCCAAGTCATCGGCCGCAGCTTTCAGGAAACGCAAATAAGCCAAATAATCCTGATCATCAAAAAATACGGGATCCTTATTATGTCCGCGTTGGAACACATGTACCGGCACCCCAGGCTGATAAAAGGTATCCATCCAACCCCACCACCTACCCACATTGCTTGAACAATGCTTCAATAGCCTCCGGTG
>CADEDJ010000056.1 GCA_902826055.1 uncultured Nitrosomonas sp.
CGATGGGGTAGGGCAGATGGTGACGCCGAGTTCTTTCAGCATCGCGACTTTCTCGGCAGCGCTTTCACCGGCGGAGGAGATAATCGCTCCTGCGTGGCCCATGCGGCGGCCTTCGGGTGCGGTGAGTCCTGCGATGTAGGCCACCAATGGTTTAGTCATGTTTTCTTTGGCAAATCTTCCAGCTTCGACTTCCTGCGGTCCGCCAATTTCGCCGATCATCAGCGCGACTTTGGTTTCAGGGTCTTGCTCGAGCCGTTCCAGAATATCGCGGTGCGAGCTGCCGGGAATCGGGTCGCCGCCGATGCCGACTGATGTAGAAATGCCAATGCCGAGCAAGCGCATTTGATCGGCAGCTTCATAACCTAACGTGCCGGAGCGGCCTACCACACCGACGTTACCGCGCATGTAGATATGCCCGGGCATGATGCCGAGCATGGCGCGTTCCGGGCTGATGGTACCGGCGCAGTTCGGGCCGGTCAGCAGCATGCGTTCTTTTTTTGGAAAACGGCGCAGGAAATTCTTAACCGTCATCATGTCTTGCGTCGGAATGCCGTCGGTGATCGAAACACAATATTTGATACCCGCGTCGGCGGCTTCCATGATCGAATCGGCGGCAAATGCCGGTGGCACGAACACGATGCTGGCTTCCGCGCCAACGTGATCGACCGCTTCCTTGACGGTGTTGAATACCGGCAAGCCCAGATGCGTTTGCCCGCCTTTGCCGGGAGTTACGCCGCCAACTACGTTGGAGCCGTAATCAATCATTTCCTGAGCGTGAAAAGTCCCGATTCTGCCGGTAAAACCTTGAACAATAATACGTGTTTTTTCGTCAATTAATATCGCCACTTTTGTACTCCTAGGCTTTTTGCGCGACGACTTCGTTGCGGGCGCGCACCACTTTTTCCGCGGCTTCCGCTAACGTATCGGCTGTGATGATGGGTAAACCGCTGTCCGCAATGATGCGGCGGCCTTCTTCGACATTGGTTCCTGATAAACGAACCACCAGCGGCACTTTCATGTCGATGTTCCTGACCGCTTGCACTACCCCTTCGGCGATCCAGTCGCAACGGTTGATGCCGGCAAAAATATTGACCAGCATGGCTTTAACGTTGGCATCGGCTAATACCAGGCGGAAAGCTTTTTCGGTGCGCTCGGCGGATGCGCCGCCACCGACATCGAGAAAGTTAGCGGGTTCGCCACCGGCCAGCTTGATCATGTCCATCGTTGCCATCGCCAAACCCGCGCCATTGATCATGCAGCCGATGTCCCCGTCCAGGCCGACGTAGCTCAAACCCGCCTCGGCAGCAGCCACTTCGCGCGGATCGACTTGTGTGTTGTCGCGCAGTTCGGCGATTTTATGGCGGCGGAACAACGCGTTTTCGTCAAACACCATTTTGGCGTCCAACGCCACGATATCGTTGTTGGCAGTGATGACAAGCGGGTTGATTTCCAGAATATTGGCATCGAGATCGCGTAGCGCGCGGTAGCAGCCTTTAATGGTTTTCACCGCATGATTCAGTTGTGCTGCATCGATACCTAGTGCAAACGCCATTTTGCGCGCTTGGAAATCCTGCAATCCGACTGCCGGCTCGATATAAATCTTGATGATCGCATCCGGCTTGCTGACCGCCAGTTTCTCGATTTCCATGCCACCTTCAGCGGAGCCGATCATGATCACACGCTCACTGGTGCGGTCGATCATGAACGACAGATACATTTCCTTAGCAATGTTGGTGCCTGCTTCAATGTATAGCCGGGAGCAGATTTTTCCCGCAGGCCCGGTTTGATGCGTGACCAATTTTTTGCCGAGCAGCGCTTCCGCCGCTTGCTCGACTTCTGCATGTGTTTTGCACACTTTGATACCGCCCGCTTTGCCGCGCGCGCCGGAATGGATTTGCGCTTTGACGACCCAAACGTCGCCTTCTATTTCCCTGGCACGTTGCACGGATTCTTCAATGCTGTAGGCCAAGCCGCCTTCAGCAATCTTGACGCCGTATGCCGCCAGGATTTCTTTTGCTTGATATTCGTGAATGTTCAATTCAATTTCCTCAACAGTCGAATTAAATTCAATTTCTTAACTTCATATTTTCATTGCGTCGATTTATAACAATAAAGGCCGCTGGTTGCGGCCTTTTTATTCACTATCCTTTTGCTGCAATCGCTTCTGCGATCTTCACGACATTATTGGCCATTCTTTCCGAGGCCGCATCGATGAGACGGCCATCCAGCGCTGCGGCGCCTTTGCCTTGCGCTGCGGCTTCCTTGAGCGCAGCCAGAATACGCTTAGCCTTTTCAATTTCGCGCGCGGGCGGCGTAAACACATCATTGGCCAATTCGATCTGGGTTGGATGAATTGCCCATTTGCCTTCACATCCTAAAGCGGCTGCGCGCTTAGCAGCTAACACATAGCCTTCGGGATCCTTGATATCGCCAAACGGCCCATCGATAGGGCGCAAGCCATACGCACGGCAAGCCACGATCATGCGGCTAATGGCAAAGTGCCACTGATCGCCGGGATAGTCCGGATTCAGGCCACCGATGTTGGTGGTTCTGGCGCGATTACTGGCGGCATAGTCGGCCACGCCAAAATGCAAGGCTTCCAGCCGTCCTAGTGCACCATTGCGGGCAATATCCTCAACATTGGCCATACCCAGCGCGGTTTCGATTAGCGCTTCCAAACCGATGCGATTTTTTAACCCCTGCTGCATTTCAAGCTGCGTGACCATCGCTTGCACCATGTAAATATCCGCGTACACGCCGGCTTTGGGAATCAACAATGTGTCAATTTTGCTTCCGGCCTGCTCGACCAGATCGACCACATCGCGCACCATGTACTGCGTGTCCAAGCCGTTGATGCGTACCGAAACGGTAATGCCATGACCTTTCCAATCCAAATCGTTGAGCGCCTGAATGATGTTTTTGCGCGCCTGAATTTTATCGTCCGGCGCGACCGCATCTTCCAGATCGAGAAAAACAAAGTCCACGCCACTATTCAGCGCTTTTTCAAACATCCCCGGACTGGAACCCGGCACGGCCAATTCGCAGCGTTGTACGCGCTGCACGGTGGTTTCATATAGCGTATGACTCATTTTTCCTCCACAATGTATAAATTTTTAAGTAATCGATAGCACTCACTTGGGAAACAGGCTCGACAAGCGCGTATTGATGGCATCATCTCTTCAAATCTCAACCATCAGCCAACAAGGAGTTAAAGTATTAACGTGAACTAGCAACGCAGGTAATCTGATGTGGTAAATGATTAGAACGATCGGTTTTTGTTGTTGTTTTAAAACTATCAATTGAGCGGATTATATCCATTCCGCGGGAATTTATCTACTGACGCACCGCCGCGCGGCGTACAGCGAACAGCAAACCAGCACTTAAGCATTGAGCGGTGCCCGCGAACCGCTATTCGATGGGAGACGAACATAATATCCGGAATCCGACACTATTGTAGCGACCGACCGGATGGTCGCCGTCGCGCGCCGCTGCGCGCACACCGTCTGGAAGAATGAACCAGGAACCACCGCGCACCACACGGCTCTTGTCGTCTGTTTTTATGGCAACATCCTGGGGGAGATCATAATAATTCAAACACCATTCCCAAGTGTTGCCAGCCATATCGTCAACACCAAAAGGGCTGTAGCTCAATGGATACATGCCTGCCGCGACGATGCGCCCAATCCCGACACCATCATAATTGGCTCGTGCGGGATTCCATTCACCCGCCCATGGATAATCCTGCTGCGTGGCACCAACAGCTGCCCATTGCCATTCCCATTCGATGGGTAATCGAATGTTCAATTTCGATTTTGCACTGAGCCAGCGGCAAAACGCTACTGCGTCATACCAGGAAACGTTGATCGCCGGGTAATTGGCAAAAGCCCACAGCAATCGACCAGGTTCACTTTGTTTTTCTAAATCCTGCCACCATGCCTCGTTGCGATAACCGTCCTCGGCATCGGCAAAAGCGCGGTATTGAATCCAGGTGATTGGGTAACGGGCGATACGAAAACGAGGTACATGAAAATGATCTCCTGTTTCCAATGTGATTTCCCCGGCCGGGATGTCAATCCAAACGATGTCCGGTAAGCCGTGCTCATCCAATCCGATGCCGCGGCGCGGGTCGCCAAATTGGTTGAGGCGCAAGCCGATTTCTTCACGCCGTTGGTGCGGCGTCTCATCGGTGTTGAGTTCTTCGAGCAGTGCTAGCGGTTCCGGGTGCAGAAATTGGCGCAACGGCTCTTCCAATCGCGTTTCGAGCTGTTGCCACAGCGTCATCACCGGATCGCTGAAATCGGGGCCGCATGCCGGTACAACCATTTGATTCAGTTTGACCAGCGCTGCAATGACCGGTCTTTGCCGCTCCCATCCCCATTTCAGCACCGGCTGGCGCTGCTGCCGCGCCCAGTCGCGCGCCGCCTGCTCGGCCTGGCGGCGCAGTGCAAGATCGTTGGCATAACGGGCATACCATTCCTGAAAACGTTTCCAATGGCTGAATACCGCTTCGTGCCCAACCTCGTAGATCACCGGCGAATCGCTGCTATCCTGCCTGCTGACCAGAATGCGCTGATCGACTAAATATTTGGCCAACAGCAATGCAGGCTCTGGCAGTTCGTGCTGTGCGGCACGGCGGCGCACCACCGTTAGCGCTTCGTTTTTATCGCTGCTTTGCTGTTCCACGCTGGCGATGTTCAGAAATAATTCGGAAAAAACCTTGCCGTCCAATGGGATGATTTTTTGTGCGCAGTCCACCGCCTTTTCAGCCAAGCCTTCGATGGCACCGCCTACACCGCCGATGGCGGTGTAGGCGTCTTCGGTGAGTTCGTTGCTGCGCCTTTGCTGATACAACTGCGCCAGCGCGAATTCCGCCAACGCCAATGCGCCGGGCGCGGTACCGGTGTCGTCCAAAATGCGCTGCACCAAGTGCCGCGAGATCGTGAGTCCGGCTGCTTTAGCAGGCTCGACGATCATTTTCTCCAATGCGGCCTGGCCCGGAATACCCAGCGGAAAATGTCCGTTGCGTAGCAGTGCAATACTGTCTTCATCTTGCGGCCATTGGTTGTAGAAATCGGAACGCATGGCAATGATTACGCGCACTAATGGACTCCTTACGGCCGCTTGGAGCAATGCAAAAAATGCGCTGCGCGTAGCCGCATCGACTTTTGCTGCAAACAATTCCTCGAACTGATCGGCAAACAACAGTAATTGCGCATTCGTGCCCTGCGATTTCAGCACGTTCTCGGCCATGACAGTAATGTCAGCCGGGCGGTTGCGTAACTGCTGTGCAAGCTCCTGAACATGCCAACCTTGTGTTGGGAACGCCCTTTCCAAAACATCTGCCAACTGGCAGAATGGATCGTCATTTGAGCGGCGGGGGCTAAAACTGACCGGAAACCAGCGCACACCGCCGCTAACGGCATTGGTGGTGAGCGCCGGAATCAAACCTGCATAAACCAGCGACGATTTGCCTGAACCGGAAGACCCGATCACGGCCAGAAAGCGCTCGCCACGAGCCAATAGGCGCTCAAGCAGCGCTTCGATCTCGGCATCACGTCCGAAGAATCGATCCGATTCGCTCGGCAGGAAAGCACGCAGCCCCGGATAGGGATTGCCTACGATGCGCTTCGGTGAGGGCTGGGTTTGCCGCTTGGAGTAGCGCAAATACGCTTTCAGAACATGCGCCTTTAAATCTTCCGGTGTTTTGAAAACGGCAGCACGGCTGGCAATGCGCTGTCTGAAAGCTTCGATCAATTGCGGCGGATTCTCTTGGGTGACCGCATCGTAAAATGTACCTTTGATTTCATCATCGTCCTTGATGAAAATTAAAGCATCTAATCCACATTCTTGTGCACGTTGGAATTCTTGCTCAGTAATGGAAAGCGAATCTTCTGAGGGAATATGGCCATAGCGCCGCCCGATGATGCCAATATACAAATCACACCCAGCCACGTCACTTAAGCAACTGTCCCGCACACTGCGCTCGTCGGCAGTGTAACTTTCAACCACTACGCATTCGCCACCCAATGCGTCTTTGACCGCTTGCCGTTCAGGAATAAGATCGTTTAAGGTTGACGAAAGATAAACTCGCACAGTTCAATTGTTCGTCAAAAAATTAAGGAATTAGCCTGATTAAAGCTTCACCAGACTATTCGCGACCCTGGATAAATTTCGCAACTGTGCCAGCCATTCCAGCGGAATCGAATTTAAGCCGGTTTGTTGAGCGGTATGCGCAGCCATGATGGCACCAAGCATGATGCTGCGCCCGCAACTGTCTCCGCCGATACGGATATTTTCTTCAATGGCCGTGCGGTAATCAGGCGCATGGCTTGCGATATGCACAATGATTGGCATACCTTCCAATACGTGACAGGCAGTTCCATAGCGTTTGGCTGCCGCAACAGCATCAAATTCAGACATTTGCATAACTTCTTCCAGCAATGGTCGTAACTTGTTGTCCGCGTGCGGGAGAGAACGAGTTAGCGCCTCTGTAATAGGCTGGCCGTTCAATACCTCCAGCAATGCGCAACTTGCATACTGCGCCGCTGCAACTGCGGTATCGTTATGATTCGTGATGCGGACAACCTGTGCTATTTTTGTTTTCAAAGCATCTTGCGAACCACTATGCATGGCTACGATAGGCGGCAATGCGGCCAATGCGGCAAACTGATCGTCATCGGCGCCAGATTTTTCAGGGAACTCCTCTGGTTTGAGCGGCAACAAGGTTTGCAGTGTTTGGCGTGTCGGTGAATCGACATATCCAATGTATGGACCGCCCGGGCCAAAAAGGTTGCGGTACTCAGTTTGATATGCAATACGGTCGAATTGGCCATGTTGCGCCAAGTGTTGCAGCATTAATAAACATAGCTCGCCATAACCGGATGAATCGCCTGCTTGCTTGAGTCCATGCGCAAAGTAACCGCTGACACCCTCATAATCAAGTGCGTTTGGCGTTAGAAACACGAGACCTTTGTTTTTCTCGATCTGCGCGATCCGCTCAGCGTCGTATAGCCAGTGCAAGCCCAACGATGCACAATCTGCAATCAATGCGCCTAAAACGGTTGCGACACGAGGTTCTAATCGGATGCAAGTATTCATTCCGTGGCACTAGCGAATTTCTACATCGTCGGCGATCCTGCGCGCTTCATCGGCGAGCATGACCGGAATGCCATCTTTAATCTGGAACGCCAGCCGGTCCGGCTTGCAAATCAGTTCCTTGTCTTCTTTTTTGTAAATCAGCGGCCCCTTGCACAGAGGGCACACCAGAATATCCAGCAATCTTGTGTCCATAGTTTTCCTTAATTACCTTAATTGACAAAAAGGAGGCATTTTATAACTTGCCCAGAATGTCATCCAACTGATCCAGGCTGGTATAGTGAATCACGATATTACCTTGACCATTTTTTTTCGGTTTGATTGCCACTTGCGCACCCAGCCGCTCCGAAACATCTTCCTGCAATCGCAATAAATCCCGGTCGGGCTTATTAACTTTCTTAGGCGCCGGATGTTCGATGTGATTGACGAGCTTTTCCGTTTCCCTCACTGAAAGCTGTTTTTGCACGATCATATTGGCGATTCTAATTTGCTCTGTTGAAGTCAACGGTAGTAATGCCCGACCATGTCCCATATCAATTTTGCCTTGCATCATTAATTCCTGTACAGGCTCGGACAGATTGAGCAAGCGCAACAAATTGGAAATGGTGCTGCGCGAATTGCCCAGGGCTTCGCCAGCCGTTTGATGTGTCATGCCGAATTCATTGATTAGCCGCTGTATACCCATAGCTTGTTCCAGCGGATTGAGATTCTCGCGCTGAATATTTTCAATCAGTGACATTGCGAGCGCCGATTCATCCGGTACTTTCCGTATCAGCGCCGGTACTTCGGTGAGTCCTGCCAATTGCGCTGCACGCCACCTTCTTTCACCGGCGATGATCTCAAATTGTTCAGCACCAATGGGGCGTACCAGAATGGGTTGCATGATGCCTTGCGCTTTGATCGATTCGGCCAATTCGGATAAGGCCAATTGATCCATATTGGTTCTGGGTTGGTATTTTCCGGGTTGCAACTTGGATATTTCAAGATTCTGCAGTGATTCTTCTTCTGCAATAGCTAGGTTACCGTCGCCTGATAATAGAGCATCCAATCCTCTCCCCAATCCCTTTTGTTTTACCATTGCTTGGATCCCTTGATATTATCTGTGCTGGTTATTGATAGATCAGGCATTTAATATTTCCTCCGCCAGTTCTAGATATGCTTGTGCGCCTTTGGATTGCTCATCATGATACATAACTGGCAAGCCAAATCCTGGCGCTTCTGCCAAGCGCACGTTACGCGGGATTACCGTGCGATAGACTTTATCGCCGAAATGTTTCTGCAATTGCTCAGAAACTTGTTGCGCCAGGATACTGCGCGGATCAAACATGGTGCGTAGTAAACCTTCAATCCGTAGAATTGGGTTGAAATTCGCGCGCACACGTTTAATGGTATTCACCAAATCACTGAGACCTTCCAACGCATAATATTCGCATTGCATCGGAATCATCACCGCGTGTGCAGCACATAAGCCATTGAGTGTTAACAAGTTTAATGCGGGCGGGCAATCAATTAATACATAATCGTAATCGGACTCAATTTCTTCCAGCGCAGTTTTTAGGCGGGTTTCCCGTTGTGAGAAATCAACCATTTCCACTTCTGCACCTGCCAAGTCACGGTTTGCGGGAATTAAATCATACTTGCCTTGTGTATTGCTTATACGCGTGGCCTGTATTGCCGCATCGCCTAGCAGTACATGATAAATGGTGGTTTTAACAGTTTGTTTGTTAGTACCGCTACCCATTGTGGCGTTGCCTTGGGGATCGAGATCGATTAGCAGTACATGTTTTCCTGATACCGCCAAACTTGCGGCTAGATTAACACTGGTGGTGGTTTTGCCAACACCGCCTTTTTGATTGGTAATGGCTAGGATTTTGGTCATGGGTTTTACTCCTATATTCATCGGAATGCGCCAAAGAAAAGTTGTACTGTATTTTAATCCTCTAGATCTGTTGTTTTGATGATGATTAGCTGCCTGGCGGCATCAAGTCCGGGTACAGTCAAGGTTACTACCTTTTCAATCTCAAAGGGTTCATGTATCTGTTTTAGTTCTTCCTCAGAACAATTTGCTTTCATCGCAATCCAGCGGCAACCGGTATTTTCTTTTGTAGCCCATCGCCGGGTTAACGCAATAAATTCACCTAACTCAGAAAAAGCGCGTGTAATTATGATATTTACCTTTTTAGGTGCAGATATCTCCTCGACGCGTTTCGCCGCAACGTTTATATTTTGCAGCGCCAATTCGATTTTAACTTGTTGCATGAAAGCTGCTTTCTTTTGATTACTTTCAACCAAAGTAACCTGCCAATCCGGCCGTGCTAACGCAATCGGAATGCCGGGTAAACCCGCGCCACTGCCTACATCAATAACTTGCGGGCCATCGATATAGGGCAGTACGGCCAAACTATCCATTACATGCTGATACAGCATGTCTTGTGGATGACGAATAGCAGTCAGATTGTGTACCTTGTTCCATTTATCGATCAGTAACAAATAGCGCTCAATTAACTCAGCTAGTGTTTTTTCCGTCGCAGCAAACGGATAATTTAGCGCTTGCAAGCCTTGCATAATCTGCGGTAACAAATTCATGCGCTTTGCTTTTTGTCATTCGCTGCAAAACCACGTTTTAAATGTACCAACAATAGTGAAATTGCTGCCGGCGTTATGCCTGAGATCCTTGAGGCTTGACCAATAGTTTCCGGTTTATGCTGATTCAGTTTTTGCTGCACTTCGTTGGAAAGCCCTTTAACTACCGCATAATCAATGTCCTGTGGCAATAGCGTATTTTCATAATTTGCCTGACGGGACACTTCTTCTTGTTGGCGTTGAATATAACCATGATATTTGGCTTGTATTTCAATTTGTTCGGCTACCTGGATATTGGCTACTGACTCGCCGCTACCCGGCAGTGTCATGAGTGATGCATAGGTCACGTCAGGCCGCCGCAATAATTCGGTCAGCGTATATTCGCGCTCGATTGCCTTACCTAGCACGCGAATGGCATCCTGTTCCGGCAAGTTGTTTGGCGATAACCTCACTGAATGAAGCCGTTGCTGTTCTTTAACGATGGCTTCCTGCTTGGCAATAAAAACAGCCCAACGCTCATCATCGATCAAACCTAGCTTTCTGCCCATTTCCGTTAAACGCAAATCGGCGTTGTCTTCGCGTAATTGCAGCCGGTATTCCGCGCGGCTGGTAAACATGCGGTAAGGCTCGGTTACGCCGGAAGTTACCAGATCATCGACAAGTACGCCTAAGTAAGCTTCATTTCGTTGTGGCAGCCAAGCATCTTTTTGCTGAATTTTTAGCGCAGCATTGATACCTGCGAGTAAGCCTTGTGCAGCCGCCTCTTCATAGCCAGTTGTGCCATTGATTTGCCCTGCGAAGAACAGATTTTCGATGGTTTTGGTCTCTAGCGAGCGCTTTAGATTGCGCGGGTCAAAATAATCATATTCGATGGCATAGCCGGGCCGGGTGATGTGTGCATTCTCGAGACCGGCAATAGAGTGGATCAGCTTTATCTGCACTTCAAATGACAGGCTGGTCGAAATGCCGTTGGGATATATTTCGTGGGTACTGAGTCCTTCCGGTTCAAGAAAAATCTGATGGGATTCCCGCGCAGAAAAACGCACTACTTTGTCTTCGATTGAAGGGCAATAGCGTGGTCCAATACCTTCAATTTTTCCGGTAAATAATGGCGAGTCAGCCAATCCATTACGGATAATTTCGTGTGTTTTGTCATTGGTATTAGTAATCCAGCACGATATTTGCATGGGGTGCGAAATGTTTTCTCCAATGAATGAAAACACCGGAGTGGGTTGATCACCCGGTTGCTCCCGAAGTTTTGCGTAATTCATACTACGGCCATCGATCCGGGGAGGCGTGCCGGTTTTTAGGCGTCCAGCGGGGAATTCCATGTCCCGCAGCTTTTGTGCTAACGTCAATGACGGCGGATCACCCGCCCGCCCTGCCTTGAAATGGGTCTTACCGATATGCGCCAACCCCGCCAAAAAAGTTCCTACAGTCAATATGACTACACGTGAATAGATTTTAATGTTAAGTTGCGTAACAACACCGATTACACGATGCTGATCAATGATCAAATCATCAACGGCTTGTTGCATTACGTGTAAATTCGGTTGGTTTTCAATCCGTTTTCGGATGGCTTGTCGGTACAGCACCCGATCTGCTTGCGCCCGTGTGGCTCTGACAGCAGGGCCCTTGCTGGAATTGAGAATGCGAAATTGAATGCCAGCTTCATCGGCTGCTACGCCCATTGCGCCGCCCAATGCATCGATTTCCTTCACCAGGTGACTTTTTCCAATACCGCCAATCGATGGATTGCATGACATTTGACCAATCGTCTCGATATTGTGCGTAAGTAGCAGTGTTTTATGTCCCATGCGTGCTGCTGCAAGAGCCGCTTCAGTTCCGGCGTGTCCGCCACCAACAACGATAATTTCAAATTCCGTATGACTATTCATAGTGCTAAAACCCAGCTCGTGCAAAAATAGCTGAGTATTTTTTAATGATAAATTGAGTTTTTGTAGAAATGTTTCACGTGAAACCTTCTGGTTGCGTTGCTGATAAGGTGAGATTTATTTTGCAATTATAGGTGGCACAGAATAACGAAAGCAAGTTTATATTGTGCGCTTGAGGAACAATCATTTGTTATCTTTGTGCATTGAAAATAAATTGGTACTTATTTCAAAGAAAAATCGACACGATTTCCTTTTTTCTGCTCATCTTCTTTGTTTTCATGGGTACCTACGACAAAAATTCGTGCGTCAGAAACTTTACCCACCTCAACTAACCAGTTGCGGGCTGCATTGGCCCGCCGCTCCGCTAGTGCTACCAAGTCGTTATCATTAATTTGGGTGCGGGCAACGATGAGTTGTTCCATCTCAGCGTTAGGAAGGCTTTTTGTCAGGCCAATAGCATTTTTGGGTTTTTCGAACGTTTCTTTTTTGTAAGTTATTTCCAGGTACTTGCTATATTCCTCCGGAGTTAATGTGATATCTGTGATAGCACCACTGGCAATACCCTTATCGGTTTGTTCGGCAAGTTTCTGAGCTTTAACTTTATCTTGTAACAATGCAAACTTTAAACCTTCGTAATCTTCGGTTGCATCAACGTGCCCTGCTATTTCCAGTTCAAGTGAGGTTCGCTCGTTTAAAATTTCCGCTAAGGCTTCTAACCGCTTGGCTGCATCTTCGTTGATATCCGCAAAACCCGGGGTGAAAGAAATTTCGGATAATTCCTCGCCACCATCCAGTGCAGATGCCAGTAAAGTGAAGGGAGCGGTAATTGCTTTGGTAATCAAATTAACAAACGCTTGGAAAATTAGTGTTCCTAAGTTAAATTGCGGATCATTGATAGAACCACTGAGCGGCAGGTGAAGATTAATCTCACCTTTGCGATTCTTTAAAAGTGTAAGCGCAAGATCAAGTGGTAACGACATAGCTTCTTCGCTTTCGACTTTGTCACCCAAGGTGAATTGATCGAGGAAAATCTTGTTTTCGGCTGTTAAGGTGCCTTTTTCGACATGGTACTGTACGTCAGCAGAGAGCTTACCTTTTTCAATGGCATAACCAACGTATTTGCTCGAATAAGGCGTGAACGGTGGTAGATCGATATCCTTTACCTTGGCCGTTAAGTCTAGGAAAAATTCGGAACTAAAGGGTTCTACTTTTCCTTTGATTTCCAATGGCGCTGTTTTGTCTATTGAGCCACGAATGTCAATAACCCCGAATTTTCCTGGATACAGCGGACCGATTTGACCGTTGAGTCCGGTCAAATTTGCGCGGTAATTTGGTTTGATAAACCGGTCATGAAAATTGATATTGCCTTGCTGCAGCAAAACCTTTCCAATATGGATAAAAGTTTCATCCGGCGATTTAACTTGATAGGTTTTGGTGGGCTCTATATCAGGCGTAACAATTTTGACTTCAACTGCATTTTTGTTATTGGCGGGTGCTACCTCAACGTCCATCGGTTTATCAATTTGGACGATTTGCACAAGATTAAGATCACCACTTGGTAAAAGCACCATATGCGCATAAAAGTTACTGAAACTGGCGGTTTTTATATCGATACGTAATGGGTCAGTTGTTACGTTAAGCCCAGTGAGATCCATTTTTTTCCATCGCAGCAAGTCTTGCGTATTTTTTGCATCAAATACGTTCAGGCTGTACAGCTTTGCTTCGCCATTTACCAAAACTTTCATGGTATCGCCTTGCTGTACTTTTAGATTGCCTAAAAAGGACACATCACCGCTTGTTATCAGCGCATTAAGCTTATTACCCATCCAGCCTTGTAAAGATACAAGATCTACACTATCGAGGTTTAAGGCTAAATCAGTGACAAACGGTGACCATGCCAATGATCCATTTACCTTGATATGTCCACGCTCATTAACGCGGGCGTTTATACCCAGATTCAATGGCTTGACGCCTTTTAAATCAACGTCATCTATCGTGATATCCAGCGGATCTATGATCATTGGCGGTGTTTTGGTTAACGTCAGATCTTCGTAGCGCAAGCTGGCCGCTTTAAATTTTATGCGCTTGATTTGTGTAGTCCAGGATGCGTTGTTATTGGAATCCTCTTTTTCCCCGTTACGCGTAGTTTCAGTTATCGCGGTTTCTGTTTTAATCGCTTTAGATTGTCCATCTGGTGAAGGTTTTCTTGCTGGAATAGGGATTTGTGCCAGTTTAAGTTTGCTATGTGCGTTTGCTTGAGCTATGGATTGTGTATTTTGTTGCCTGTTTTGTGATTTTTTTTCAGTAGCTTCTGCATGATTAAATAACTGTATTAAATCAATCGCACCGCTGGCATCGCGATGCAAAGTGGTTCGCAAACGATCCAACGTTATTTCATTGAGCGCAACCTTATGTTCTGTAGCGTTGATTGTTATTTGATCAATTGAAAGATGGGCTAGAGAAAGTGCGGGTTCTTTTACATTCTCAGGTATTAGTGCAATGCGATCAATATTCAATTTGACTTGTGACGGATTTTGACCAGTTAAATCAACTGTTGTTAAATCGAGGGTTAATTGCTTCAAGTTAGCTTGATAAGGCATTTCTACAGCGCGATTCTGTATAGCTAATTGCCGTAATGTGGATTTACCTGTGAGCGTAATATCGGGTGTTTTATCAGGCGTATGTATGAACGTAAGTAACAGTTCGCTATCATAAAATCCAGATAACAATCGAATATCCTTGGGCAAAGGAATGTAGTGATCGATTTGGGTTAAATCCAGTTGACTGAATTTTAAAGCTAAGGTTGCTTCCTGGTTTTCAGTGAAAGTACGCAGCTTGCCATCCAATGAAAAAGGTGATCCATTAATTTTTGCGCTAAAGTGCGGTTCGATCCACTGCGTCAGAGCACTCTTAAAGTTGGCAATAATAGGAATAGCCAGATTGATTTCATTGATTTGCTGGTCAGTTTTCATAACACGATCAGCAAATTCGAGATGACCTGCTTGTATCGTAATATTGCTGATGGAAAATTGCATGCCTGCGCTATCTGCTGTTTTCTCGTCAGATGGCTGACTAAATTTCTCCAGCAAATCAGAGATATTGAACTGCTTTTCTGATTCGCGAACTAGACGGAATTTGGGCTCTACTAAAGAGATTGCTGTAATGACAGGCGCTAGCCGGGTAAGAGATTCAATACTGAGGTCGAGATGTAATTTCTTAAAGGAAAGAAGTACACCCGGTTTTTCTTGAGTATTGGTTTTATCGTCGATTTGAAAGTTATGAACAATAAGTTCAAGCGTATGCGGTTTGATTTCGATAGATGCTACGCTGACATGGCGTTGCAGGATTTCTGACAAGCGTATCTCAAGCTGAGATTTTGCGTAACCGGGCAACCAAAAATAGGTCAGTGCCGCCAAAAAAACAATCAGAACGACAATCACGGCAAAACTGATAATCAGTCGCTTATTGGAAAAAAAGCGTTGCTGTTTGGTTGAAGTCATAGTATTGCCCTCTTTTAGTAACTAATTACAGCGAATAAGCAGAATACTCAATAATTGATCGTAATGATAAGATATTAATGGAATTGAGCTATTGGGCAGTTTTATAATGCATTCTACCGAATAGCTCATGTTTAAAACTTTTCAAAGCACGAATTCGTAGATACCCTAATAATGTGCGCCTGATTTAAGTCCAACCAATTCAACATCGAAAATTAGCGTTGCATTAGGAGGAATGATATTACCGGCTCCACGCGAACCATATGCCATGGATGGAGGAATAATCAGTGTGCGTTTCCCTCCTACTTTCATGCCAGTAACGCCTTGATCCCATCCTTTGATGACCCGCCCTGCACCCAACATGAACGAAAAATGCTCATTTCGATCAAATGAGCTATCGAATTTCTTGCCCTTTTTATCAGGTGCGTTTTCGTCATAGAGCCAGCCTGTATAATGAACATTAACAGTTTTACCGATTTCGGCTTCTTCTCCGCTACCTACCGTGCTGTCAATTTTCTGAAACTGTGTTTCATCAGTTGCTGTCATCTCTTTGTAGGCAAAGGCAATCTGCGGCAGCATAAATACAACTAATAAAACAATACTTGCGCTTAAAAACTGTTTCATATTAAACATAATTTCCTCTGATAAATAAAATTTAGTCGATCCGAATAATTAACGCGACATTATTATAACCTTTGTACTCGCTTCAACATTAGGAGACATCAAATCGTAATTCAGTCGTGAGATTTGATTGCAGCCACCCATGCATCTTATGATAATCTGAATTAATTTATTTAATTAACCAAAATTATGCAATCTTCTGAACAATCTGATGATAACTTGCGCGAGCAACAAGTATTAGATCAACATACTGCAGAACTCTTATGTTTACATGATTCGCCAGTTGTGCGCATCTTATATTTGGGTGCTGGATTCTTGGCGTTATTTTTAGGTGTGCTGGGAGCTTTTTTGCCGATATTACCAACGACACCGTTTATCCTTCTCGCCGCTGCATGTTTTGCACGAGGCTCGGAGTATTTTCATCGCAAACTACTTGCACATCCTATCGCTGGTCCCATTATTATTGAATGGCGTATGTATCGCAGTATTCCGCGCTCTGTTAAACGCTGGGTATATTTTCTAATGGCGTTGTCATTTGGTAGCTCGATCTTGATTGTGCCAGAAGTATGGCAAAAAATAATGTTGGTGATAGTGGGTGCTTTATTGACTTTTTTTATTTGGCGTGTACCGGTGCGCAATACTTCGATTAACAAATAACGTGAAGGTACGCTTAAACATATAGTTTTATCTCAAGCCATTTCTTTTTTCTAATCTATATCGGATAAGTTGGAACAAAACAATTTTTAATCAACTACTTGAGCCAAAACAGCAGGCTTGAGAAGCTGAAGTTAAAAAACGCATGTTTTTTCTTGTTATTCCACATATGAAATTCTACGACCTAGCGTAGTATCAGCTAAAGAAATTTTGTGTTTTTGTCGTAAGAAAATTCCTGTCTTTTCTAATCACCCTAGCGAGTATGAAATGAGAATAAACGAACCTGTTACCCAAAGAGATATGGGTATGAACAATGACTGTGAGATTATCTCTACTACTAATTTAAAAGGTATTCTTACATCAGCCAACGACGATTTTATCCATATGAGTGGTTTTAGTTGGGAAGAGCTCGAAAATAAAAATCATAATATTATCCGCCATCCTGATGTGCCACCTGAAGCATACGCAATGCTATGGACCGCTTTGAAAGCAGGCAACCCATGGATGGGGCTTGTAAAAAACCGCAATAAAAATGGTGATCACTACTGGGTTGATGCTTTTGCTAGCCCGCAATATGAAGATGGTAGAATCGTGGGCTATCAGTCAGTTCGAGTAAAGCCGGAAAAGGCATGGGTAGATCGTGCTGATGCACTATATGCTAAGATCATGTCTAAAAAATCAGCGGATGATAAGCGACGTTCTAAACTAGAGGAAGTTAAGTTAACACGTTTTCCGCTAAGTTTTACTGCCAAAATGATGCTGGCGATATCCAGTATTTTTGTAATGATATTTACGGGTCTGGTAGTTATAGACCAAATTTCACCACTTTTTGCCTTATCGGCTTTTATCATCGGGAGCTTAACAGGCTCTGCAGTTGTACACCAGATGTTAAGCGGGCTTCGCGATTTATCTCAGAGATCTACAAAAATTGCTAATGATCCATTAGCTCGTTACGTTTATACAGGTAGACATGACGAAATTGGTCAGTTGGAATATGTGCAGATTTTTCAGAATTCAAAGCTTCGGACAGCCATTGGTCGTGTTAAAGAATCATCCTCTGTCCTGGAACAAGCCGCTGATAATATTGCTACAGGAAATATTGATCTTTCAAGTCGCACAGAAAATCAAGCATCTAGCCTTGAAGAAACGGCATCTAGCATGGAAGAAATTACCTCTACCGTCCAACAAAATGCAGAGAGTGCAAGGCAGGCGAACCAGTTGGTTATGGAAACACGTAAACAGGCAGAGAAAAGTGGGGCAGTTGTTTCTAGCACTATGAGTGCAATGACTGAAATTAATGAAAGCAGCAAGAAAATTGCAGATATTACGAATGTCATCGATGAAATTGCTTTCCAGACCAATTTGTTAGCGCTTAATGCAGCGGTTGAGGCCGCAAGAGCCGGAGAGCAAGGACGTGGTTTTGCCGTAGTCGCCAATGAAGTTCGTAGTTTAGCTGGTCGTAGTGCTGAGTCGGCAAAACAGATTAAAGATCTCATTAATGACAGCGTAGCAAAAGTGGAAAGTGGTACTGAGTTGGTTAGTCAATCGGCGGAATCACTTAAAATGATCACTGAAAGTGTCAAGAAGATAGCAGATATTGTTGGAGAGATCTCTCAATCTTCACAGGAACAAGCTAACGGAATCGAGCAGATTAATCAAGCCATTATGCAAATCGATGAAGTTACTCAGCAGAATGGGCAATTGGTAGAAAAACTGACAACCTCTAGTAGTGCAATGAGTCAGAAAGTTAAAATGCTCTCTGGTTTGGCAGATCAATTTAAGGCAGAAGTAAGGTAAGTTTCATATATTGAGCATGTATTGAGCCGGAATTAGGTAATCTAGTTCCGGTTTTTTATTTTTGATCAGCATTTCTAGATCTTATTCCAATTTGCATTAGAAACTGAAATAATAATACCATGATTTATGAGGGA
>CADEDJ010000057.1 GCA_902826055.1 uncultured Nitrosomonas sp.
TTACACTTTGACTCTTATAAGTTATTACAGGTTAGACTAATTTCCGGGTATCGTTCAGTGCCTGTTGTAAGTACACGTGCAACTTCTGTTCAATCGGATGATGACGGTATCCGGACAACACGTACGATGATAGTAACTCAATATGTGGATGCCCTGCTTCCTGCCACGATTCCGCTACCACGAAACCAACCATCTCGCCGTCAATGGAAGCAGATACACCCAGCAGTTCTCCGCGTTGCGGCTGCGTAAGCCAGCGATTACGCAGACTGGGTTGGGTCATGGACTCATAAGCCAGAAGATTCTCTGGCGTCAAATTAACAACCTTTTGATATTTAATTTCGGGTTTCTCGCCATCATCCAACTGCGAAGCACGCGGCACTCCTGGCTTCTGCACGGGTTGGCTCAAACCAGGGCGCTGCACCGTTGGCTTAGTCGCGATGATGCCTCCCGAACCGGGAAAAGAGATCAAACGATCAATGTCGTCATTCTGAAAACCAAGAGCCCTAGGCCAGGATACCCCGGGTAGCACCACCACATCAAATAATTCTTCAACCACGCCATCAATCCGCAGCGTATGAAGTAAATTACCCGTGTTCAGATCAATGATCATCAGCCCGCACTGCGATGTCATGTTGCCACTTGCGAGCCGCTGCTCTAGAGCCAAGCCTGTAAACACTTTCGAGCGTAACTTCGATAAACCTACTAACGCATAATTTTTCCAGAATGCCAAACCACGTACAAACCCCGGACAGAAAATAACCGGCACAAATTGGCCGTCATTAAGATAACCAAACTCGCCCTTACCTGAATTGAGCAACCACAATTTGCCTTGATACCAACGCGGCGAGTGCGGCATGGACAAACCGGAAGCGATGATTTCATTAGAAGGAATATGCATTACCACACCGCCATCCAAGCGGTGATCGCGCCAACCAGCGGCTACGTCGCTAACACTGCAAGCTGTCACATAGGCAGGCTCTCCATCCTGCAGTGCCAAGCCATTCAAGTGACAACGATCTTCCGCCACAAGTTTTGTGATAAAGGGCGGTTTCCAAATAGGCGCAAAACTGTAACCTGCTTGTAATCTGCCAATACAACTGAAATTAGTATTAATGAACAAAATTTGTTGTTTATCAGTCACGGTCAGATCGTGCACACTCAAATCACCTGTGGTGTGCGATTGGGCAGGTACATACAAACGATCACAATCTTGATACCGCTCGCCCGTGGCCAAGCGATTTTCAAGTTGCCAAATCTGATAGCGCGTCGCCATAAAAAGTTGCTCGTGGCTGGCATACAGCCCCATCGGCTTATCGAACAAGCGCTCATTAACGGCCAAACGGCCATTTTCTTTTCGCCCCACCAAAAACAATCGATTGGCCTGATAGGTTGTAAAAGCAAAACTGATCTGTTCGTTATCCAACCATTGATAAAGATAATCAGATGCCTGCATAGTTACTGCAGGTGAGTTGCCGACCTCCGATTGCTCTGCCATAAACTTACTCCCCTTCCTTGTTGGGACAAAATCTTCATTCGCATTTAGTTATGGTCACATAGCGACCTGAAAACGCCCTACTCTATAGCTATTTGTCCGTTTTGATCAAGCATCAAGTAGAAAAGAAAAAATGATTTCGAAAAAAACACTATATGGAAAACAAAAAAACCCAACTGATGGGCAATTAAATATGCATTTTGAAGCTTTTTTAACTGTGTTGCGACAATGCAAGTCATTTATCTATAACCGCTAGCGGTTAATGACCTGCATGGCTTTTATTAGAATACCGGGACGATGAATCGAATTGTAAATCGGAGGTATTACTTTATTGGTTTCAAAAAGCTCATAGACGGCTGTTTGGGCACTGCGTACAGAATATTCGACAGTAAAAGCACATTCATCAGGCAACTCGGCAAATTGCCCGATAAAAGCGAAATTACTCGCTCCCGCAGGTACAACATCAGGACGGTCTCCGGCTATCCGCGGCATGAATGCGCTATCAATAAATGGCATGGCAGTCGGAATACACATAATCTTTCCACAATCAGTAATCGGTTGCATGATTTCCTGTATTTTCAGGTGATACCACAATTCTTGCAAAATTTCCGCGCCGCTACATGCCGACATCGTTTTTTGCACGTAATTGCCTTTGCGGTCTGGATATAATCCATACCCCCAGAAAATCTTCACAGATTCGGGTTGATCAGGAAAATGAGGCTGGTGAGCAATGACAATTGACAGCAGCCAGTTCGAATCAACCATCGTCACCAATCCGCCTGTACCATCAATATTCCCGCTAAACGCATGTATATGATCATGAAAAGTAGGATCTGCTAGTGTGACCGTAAACGAGTACCATTTTTGCAATTCGATATGATCACTGAACACGTCGGGATTCCCAAATGCCTTGTTTTTCCTGGCAATGCGCTGCCACAACATCCAGCTTGCAGAAGATGATTTATCCTTCAATACTGGCGCAGTTGTCCAGGCACCCTGACTGGTGTTATCTGTCATTGAGCCATTGGTAATGAAAACAACATCATTGCTACCCAAATCCACCTTGCTCGACAAGCCATTGGAATGGAGCAAATGCAAGGCCGTTGCAGTTTTTTTATCGGCCTGGAATTCAAAATCGATATCGATCACTTGGGTTTGCAACTGAAAGCGTACGCCGTTTTGTTGCAGATAGCGTTGCAGCGGAACAATGACCGAATGGTATTGATTATAGCGGGTGCGCATAATGCCGCCCAAATACCCCAAACCCTCTACCAGATGTATGAAGCGCCGCAGATAACGGCGCATTTCCGCGAGCGAGCTCCAACGCTGGAAAGCGAACATGGATGTCCACAGGAACCAAAAAGTGGTAGAAAAAAATGCGGTAGAAAACCAATCCTCAATTTTCTTATTGGCTAAACGGTGCTCTGTGGTTAGAACCAGTTGCAACAAATTTATTTTGTCGCGAAGAGACAATCCTAAGCGGGTAGTGTCAATTTTCTCACCGCTCTTGAGCAATCGTGCCTTGGCATTGGACACATAACGCTGACTGAAAGCAAAGGATTCATCCTTAACGGAAACATTGGGATCATCGTAAGAAGGGATATGGGATAGCATATCCCAATAACATACATAATGCGCTTCGTGCATTCTGCCACCACGAATCACATAACCGTGCTTGGGATTGCCAGAACCATCGCAGGCGCCACCTACAACCGCATCCTGCTCCACGATATGAATATTTTCACCGCTCACACCAGCATCGTTAATGAGATGGTATGCACCAGCCAACGCAGCGATCCCGCCGCCAACCATATAAACTGTAGTGTCTTGCGATGGAATGCGTTTCATTATTAGGATTAGGTTGGATAAATTACGCGATTCTTATCGCTGAAAATTAAATAGTCAACCCTGAATAACGCTACTTTCAGGTTTTGCATCAGCAAAAAGATGATTTGGCTTCGTTATTATTGGCGAACTGGTCAGGACAAATTCATCAGAGCTGAAGCCCCTGCTGGGTCAAATAGATGCTATTTCCAATCACTATGCCATTTTTAGATCCGCTATTGCAAAGTAAAGAAACAAAGAGGATGATGAATCAAATGGGGAGTAGCTTGATTGACTCCTCAGTTCAAGCTGTTTAAAACACTAGTCAAATAAATGAAAGGCAAATCAATAGCCTATCTAATTGAGAAGGGGGTTAAACATCATGCATACACTTTTCACATTGTTAATTATTTCTTCTATTTCCTTTGTAGTGGCAGGCTGTAAAGATAATCCGCCGGTGCCGCCGCAAGAAACAATTTGCGGCACTATCCAGGGATTGACATGCCCTGATAAGCAGTACTGCGACTTTGGCGTTGGTCAATGCAAAGTTGCTGATGCGCAAGGCATTTGTAAAACAAAACCCGAGATATGCACAAAAGAATTCAAGCCGGTTTGTGGCTGCGATGGAAAAACTTATGGCAATGCCTGTGAAGCTGCAGCAGCGGGTATGTCTATTGATCATCCTGGAGAATGTAAAGCTACGCCGCAAGCATGTGGTGGAATCGCAGGTATTAAATGTCCAGACGAACAAACCTGCGTCGATGATCCGAGTGACACTTGCGACCCTGCACATGGCGGAGCGGATTGCCCGGGAATATGTCAAGGCAAATAATCGCCAAAGAATAGAATAGGGAAAATGTACGCGAAGCTATGAAATGGCGGATCGAAAGTGATGTAACGTTTTCAGAGTGAAGCTACTTGAGCATCAGTAAGAATGTAACGGTTGTTTTAAGTGTGACTACTGCCTAAGCGTATTTTTATGTTTGTGAATACCTTTCTGGAAAGGAGATGTAGACCATGAATGTAAGGTATCTATACCTCAAAATCGCGACAGTTCCGAACTACAGTCCTGTCGCTCCTGATAATGCGGAACATCATAAACGCCGTCTTGATTGTACGAGAAACATGGCGCATATAGACGCTACTACTCCACAAGTAGAAGTTAATCGTCGCTCACTGGATGCTCTGATTTTTTGCGAATATCTAGATACTGCCTGCGCAGTCATAAAAAATACGCCGCTCATTGCAATGGCGGCGTTTCGGACGTGGCGTGGACGCGTACCTGGATCCTGTGATCAGGATTCGCGATGGAAAACTCTATTCACCGGGATTCCTAAACTTAGGCGCATGGCAATATCGCACCGCCAGGGTATTTACATGCTACTTCTCATCAATACCTAGGAAGCGCCATCAGCGACAAGATTTGTGTTGATTTCTTAATTCTAGAATGGAGGTGTACAGCAAAGGAGAAAGATGACAGCAATAATACATAAACTATGATGCCCTGCGGGGCAAGGAGGTTTATCATGAAAAAAAGTGCATACCCATCACACTACGAATCAAATTCCAACGCGGAAAGCACAATGCAGATAGTTTCACAACGGTCTGCGAGGTGCTTTTCCATGCTGCTCGGCCTAAGTTTGTGCTTCGGTCTCATCGCAATGCAACAGACGGCACGGGCAGAATCGATGACCTACTCAGATACGATCAAAACGGAGTATCAATATGCTGCAAAAGTCGCTTGTTCGTTATTGCTGCCGCACCAGGATGGCAGTTTAGCGCGAGGTACCTACCGCACTATCGTGAATATCCACAATCCTAGCGATAAGAAGATCACTATTGCAGCTAAAGTCGCACTTGCAACACAAATGGGATCCGCACCGGGTCCCTTCGATGTTACGCCATTCAAGGGGATTACTCTGCAACCGGATGGCGCAGTCGGGGTAAATTGCTTTGACGTTGCAGGTTACTTTTGCCCAATTGATGGTGTGTGCGTGGATTTCGCATTTTTGGAAGGCTTTCTGGTGATAAAAAGCCCTGGTCCCTTGGACGTCGTGAGCGTATACACCGCCCGGCATACCGACGGAGATGTTGAGTCGATCGATGTCGAAACCGTTCAGCCGCACAAAATTCGCGATACTGTCAAATTGGGATCAACACAACCATCCAAACCAGGAGAAGGAAAACGCATCGATTATCCGCCCAAAGGAAGCGCTGCTTACAACGACTATAAACCCAGACAAATGTGTGGCGGAATTGCGGCTTTTCCATGCCCTGAAGGCATGAAGTGTGTCGATGACCCCGCAGATAATTGCGATCCGACTAAAGGTGGTGCCGATTGTGCAGGTATATGTGTGAAGTAATTGCAACAGCGCTTAAAATAAATTCTGCACGACGCTTTATAGCCGGTGGTTCCATATAGTGTGCTGCATGAGAAAAATTGTCATGAAACCATTCGCAGTAATGTTCATAGGTATCATGATCGTAGCGGGAAAGAGCTCGATTGTCCTGTCACAGGAGCGTTTCGATATGAAAAACATGACTTGCTACATTAGTTCAACAGCAACGGATGAATGTACAGGAATACCTACGCTACATTCCGGGACACTGGCTATTGCCAAAGAAGGTACTTTTATACTGCAAGCGCAATATCATGGTTGTTTCATGGTCGAGCAAGTAACCAAATCAGGAAGATTCCAGCTATCGCGCTTTAGTGAGACCATGAGTCTTGAATTGCTGACTATCAAGGTAACGGGAACAAAAGATGCGGTAGCGGATTTTCCGCGAACGCTGGGATTTGCAAATTTAAATTACGACACGCTGGATGGCTATTTTGTGGATATCTCGGCAGTGCTTCGCGGATATGGACGTCATTCAGGAACTATTACCACCGCAAAATTACAATGCGAGGTGAATGCCTAATACAGCAAGAAAATGCTATTCCATTTTGCCGCAATGAAGCAAAGGTTAACGTGGAAAAGTTACCGCAGTAATTCTTTCTCCGCAAAGAAGAAGAATCAATTTTCACTATTCAAATAAGGAGTTGATAACATGGCACAGCATACAGAAATTTTTGAAGGTTGCACTATCGTGATAAACGATACCAAACTGACAATCAATGGCAAGGAAATCGACTACCAGTATGATGCGGCAAAAGATAAATTTTCATCGAAATACATGCCCTATACGTTATATGGTTCATTACTGGAACTGGCTCGAGCAATCGCCAAAAACTCAGTCGAGTTTTCTCACGTACAAGAGTAGGTCAAATCCATTCATAAAGAGGAGGAAATTCTCATGGCTATCAGAAAAGATGCTAATACCCTCACGGCTACGGAACGAGCAGAATTCGTTGCCGCCATTCAAGAACTGAAGGCCGAAGGTATCTATGATCAGTTTGTACTCAGGCACGCAAACGCCATCATGAACGCCATTCATCGTTGTCCCGCTTTCCTGCCCTGGCACCGCCGTTTTATTTTTGATCTCGAACTAGAATTGCAGCGCGTCTCGGGCAACCCCAATCTTGGGATACCGTATTGGAACTGGCCTTCAGGAGGCGCTAATGCCTCCATGTGGGACGATGATTTGCTTGGCGGAAATGGCGATGCCGGTGGTGTCGTCCGTACCGGACCATTCCGCTCCGGGCAGTGGACCGTTATCAATTCCAGCGGATTACCCGCGGGGCCATTGATGCGTGAATTTGGTCAAAATGGATTGCCAACCTTGCCTACTCAGGCTGAAATTGATCAAGTTATGGCTGTCACGCCTTATGACACGTCTCCGTGGAACATGAACAGCAATCCTAGTTTCCGCAATCAATTGGAGGGTTGGATTGGCCCCAATCTGCACAATCGCGGACATGTTTGGGTAGGCGGTTCTATGTTACCGATGACCTCGCCGAATGATCCGGTATTCTTCATGAACCATTGCATGGTCGACAAGATTTGGCATGAGTGGCAAATACGCTTCCCGAATCAAGGATATCTTCCTGCCAATGGCGGTCCTTTTGGACAAAATTTAACCGATCCTATGAATAACACCCCTTCGGGCCAGGTAGGATCGCGTCCTATCGATGTGCTGGACAGCGCGGCGCTTGGCATTGTGTATGACGGTGCCGTCGTTCCACCTCCGCCACCACCACCACCGCTCATCATTGTCGGAGCCGCCCCTATACCGGCGGATATCGCAACGGCTGGTGAAACGGATGTTTTCCGGTTTGAAGTTCCAACCTTCGGCCCTCACACGATGTTTACCACCGGACCATCCGATACGTTCATGACACTGTTCGGTCCGAACGATCCGAACGTCGAAGTGACATCAGACGATGACGCAGGCGACAATTTTAATGCACAAATCGCCCGCAATCTCTCAGCAGGAACCTACTATTTGCGTATTCGTCTTTTTAGTCCAAGTGCGACAGGAAATTATGCCGTCGCTGTGCGCTCCGAGGGTGCACCCGCCAATCCCGTCCCTGAGCTCGTTGTAAATGGCGCCAGCATCGATGCCGCTATTTCCGCAGCAAATGAAAGCGATGTGTATAGGTTTAATATAGCGACCGAAGCTATTTATACCATTGAAACAAGTGGAACGACGGACACTTTCATGACATTGCACGGCCCGAATAGTCAGATACCGGAGATCGACCGTAATGACGACGGCGGCGTTTCCTTCAATGCGCGTATCCAACGACAACTTTCGCCGGGTGAGTATTTCGCCAGGGTTAGGCATTACTCACCTATCGGGACAGGAGCCTATTCTATTCGTGTAACCCAAGGATAATATTAAGTAAAAACCTTGAATAACTGTCATTTCGAGCAGAGCGAGAAATCTATGGTATTGATTGCCAAAGATTTCTCACTTTGTTCGGAATGGCATTAAGGGTTATTCAGAGTTTCCTGAACTGGCATATAAAAAAGAACAGGCAATTATCTGATGCGAAGACCATTTAAAAAAGATAGTCATTTTGCGCAACGACGCATGATTTTTTATTCGGAATTGACTTAAATCCGCTGAATTTTAATCTACTGATAATCGCAATATTTTCAGTTAAAGTACTTCTCATCTTATCGGAGGTAATTTAACTGTTGAAAGATATGCTTATGATAAGGAAAAAAATAGCTTTGTGCGTATAATGGCATTTTCTCAATTTGGTTTAAGCTCCACACAGCCACTTGGTATTATTAATATTCCATTGATTAACAAGGACATCTATATATGCGCATCGAAAAAAATACTGTTGTTTCACTTGACTATGAATTGTCAGATGCCGCCGGAAAAATTCTGGAAAAAACGGACACTCCGATCAGTTATTTGCATGGCGGTTACGGCGGTATCTTTCCTCTGGTTGAAGAAGCTTTGCACGAAATGGAAATTGGTTATTCATGTTCCATTTCGATGGAACCGCAAGATACTTTTGGTGAATATGATGCTGATTTAATTCGCGAGGAGCCCCGCAGTTCATTTCCTAGCAATGTTGCGGTTGGCATGCATTTTGAGGGTGGCGCCGAGGGCTCGGATGATATTCTCATCTATAAAGTCATTGATGTGAGTAATGATACTGTTACTGTTGACGGTAATCACCCATTTGCAGGCATGGCATTAAATTTCTCCTGCACGGTTACGGCAATTCGCCCGGCCACCGTGGAAGAAATTTCTCATCAACATGTGCATGGTGCGCATGGTCATGAGCATTAACGGAAATAGTCAAACAATTGCTTGAAAATTAGCTGTTATCTGCAGTATCAACAGCTTTTTTCAATACATAAAGCTGCTCCAAGGCTTGCCTGGGACTGAGTTCATCCGGTGAGAGATTTTGCAGCATGGCAATAACCGGATGCTCGGGTGCAACAATTTCCTCGGGTTGCGGTATCGTACGGAAAAATAAATCCAATTGCGGTTTTCTGCTGATACTTTCCTGTTCTAGCCGAATCAAGTGCTTTCTGGCTACCCTAATCACCGTTTCTGGCACGCCAGCCAGCGCTGCAACCTGTAGGCCATAGCTCTGGCTGGCCGGACCATTAGCAACTTTATGAAGAAAAACAATATGGTGCTTGAACTCCACGGCATCCAAATGCACATTCTTGATAGGTTTGAATTCTTCAGCTAGCTTTGTTAATTCAAAATAATGCGTCGCAAAAAGCGTGAGACTGCGATTTTTAGTCACGAGCTGCCTGGCGATTGCAAAAGCTAATGCCAAACCATCGAAGGTAGAAGTCCCGCGCCCCACTTCATCCATGAGCACCAAGCTTTGCGCCGTAGCGTTATGCAGGATATTGGCGGTCTCGGTCATTTCAACCATAAACGTCGAGCGCCCGCTAGCCAGATCATCCGCAGCGCCTATACGGGTAAATATCTGATCCAGCAGACCAATACTCGCTTGTTGCGCAGGCACAAAACTGCCGCAATGCGTCATCAAGGCGATCAATGCAATTTGCCGCATGTAAGTGGATTTACCGCCCATATTCGGACCGGTAATCATCAGCATCTGCGGTTTACCGGTTGACTCACCGCCTAATTGGATATCATTGGCAACAAAATTTTCTACCTGTTGCTCGACAACCGGATGACGTCCGGTATCGATGACAATCACATTTTCTTCAGATAATTGCGGTGCAGTGTAATCAAGTGTTTGCGCCCGCTCCGTCAGAGCGCACAGTACATCGAGTTCAGCAATGCCCGCCGCCAGCTTTTGTAACGCATGTTGGTGCGGCAGCAACATCGCCAGCAATTCATCGTACAAATATTTTTCCCGCGCCAGCGCTCTGTCGCGTGCCGATAACGCCTTATCCTCAAAAGCTTTCAGTTCCGGGGTGATATAGCGTTCAGCGCTTTTCAATGTTTGTCTGCGCCGATAATCGTCAGGAATTTTTTCGCTGTGTGCGTGCGTAACTTCGATATAAAATCCGTGTACGCGGTTATATTCGACTTTTAGATTGGGAATACCGGTACGTTGTTTTTCGCGAGTTTCCAATTGCAGTAAAAATTCACCGCAGTTATTCTGAAGTGCCCGCAATTCATCCAATTCCACATCATAGCCATCTGCAATGACATTGCCTTCTCGCAACACCACACCAGGTTCTTCAAGCAATGCTTTGTGCAATAACTCCATCAAGGCAGGCTCAATCTGCATAGCCTGAACCAATTGAGCGATTCTTTCGCTACAGCATTCAGCAATAGCTTGGATAATTTCAGGCAGCAATTTCAGGCTATCACGCAAACCTGATAAATCTCTTGGCCGGGCTGATTTAAGCGCCATCCGCGCAGTAATTCGTTCAATATCAGCAACCGGCCGGAGTAGCTTTCTCAAAATTAAATAGGTATTTTGCTCATTATCTCCGATCAAAGCTGCGATACTATCGAGGCGTTTCTGTATCGTATCGCGATCGCGTAATGGATGATGCAGCCAGAATTGCAACAAACGGCTGCCCATATGAGTTGAGCAGGTATCCAGCAACGATAGCAATGTGGGTGATCGCTCGCCTCGAATGGTTTCGGAGATTTCCAAATTACGGCGGGTTGCTGCGTCCATGCGTACATATATATCTTCCCGCTCAGCTTGCAACGACATCACCGGAAGCGCAACCGACCCTTGCGTCAAGCGCGCGTATTCCAATAATGCACCTGCAGCACATAAAGCAATCGCCAGATCATCACAACCAAATCCTTGTAGATCATGCGTTTCAAATTGACGCGTCAATGCGCTGATAGCCTTATCGCGATCAAATTGCCAAGCGGGCAAGCGCTTCAATACCCAATTTTTTCCTTGCAATTCGGCCAGTGTAAGCGTTTCGGGCAAAAGAATTTCCGCAGGTTGCAACCGCTCCAGCTCAGTAAGCAGATTTTGTGAAGATGTTTCCATGACACGCAATTGCCCCGCAGCGAGATTCAGCCACGCCAATCCCAAAATCGATTCATTCGGTAATAAGGCCAATAAGATGCAATCGCGCTTATCCTCTAGCAATGCAGCGTCAGTCAAAGTTCCAGGCGTGATAATACGGGTAACTTCCCGTGCAACCGGCCCCTTGCTCGCAGCCGGATCGCCCACCTGTTCGCAGATCGCAATCGATTCACCCGCCTTAACCAGCTTCGCCAAATATTGCTCAGCCGCGTGATAGGGAACTCCAGCCATTTTAATCGGCTCACCGGCAGAAGCGCCCCGTTGCGTCAAGGTAATTCCCAATAATTTTGCCGCTTTTTCCGCATCCTCAAAAAACAACTCATAAAAATCCCCCATGCGATAAAACAGCAACATGTCCGGATATTGTTTTTTGATGCGCAAATATTGCTGCATCATAGGTGTATGCAGATCTTTTTGAACCTTCATTGACTTTGTCTAGAATTGTTTTTGTATAGGTAAAACAAACACGGCTATTGTGATAGCAATTATTATATAAATTATTTATTATTCATAAACATAATTAGAACTTAGCGCACTGCCAATTTTCTTATTTGAGTTCGATTGAACCAGCGATAACGTGTTCATAAATGGTGTAAGGTAAAACAACCGTATCCAAAACCCCTGATAGTGCTCTATATCCACAAGCATTAATTCTGCTCCAGACCCCAGCCACAACGCCGCTTGTGACGGTTTTCCACGTAACACACATATCATAGAAAACGCCACTATAAATCCGTGGAATTGTTTCACAAGGCGATTTCACGCGATTAAGATTGCTTCTAGCAACCGAATCACCCCTGACGGTTGTATTAATTATTCCACATCCCACTAGCAACAAGGTCAACAAGCAAATAAAAATACTCTTGAATTGGTTTTTCATGTCACTTACTGAAAATATAGCGGCTTACTTCTCGATTCCAAAAAATTATCGCCAGTATAACCGAGTCACTAGGGTTCCCAATGCAACACATGCAACACACTCTGATTAAAAATCGGTTTTTAGGGCGTTACTGATTTTTACGAACTAAACGATTTTTATAGAGACAAATTTATTACTAATTCGTTATTGATGACTGAAAACAATGGGTAGAAAATGAAATGATATCGAGATGCCTAATTAACAAATCATGAAAAAGCTTTCCAGAAGAAAAATTATTAAACTGAGTTTAATCAGCGGTATGACCGGTTTATTTATTTGTAATCGTGGATTTGCCAAAGGATTAACGCTTATTCCAACGCCCAGTGAAACGGAGGGGCCATTCTATCCGGTACGCGATCAGAAAGATAAGGATGCTGATTTAACACGCATTGATGGACACACTGATGTCGCTCAGGGACAGCATATTATTATTACCGGCAAGATTACCGATATTACTGGGCAAGCTGTTACACATGCGGTGCTGGATCTTTGGCAGGCCGATGCTAACGGCCGATATCGACATCCACGTGATCCTAACCCAATAAAGCTGGATGAAAACTTTCAAGGTTGGGCAATTATTAAAAGCGATGGCAACGGTTTATTCCGTTTCAAAACAGTAATACCTGGCGCTTATCCAGCGAGCAGCACTTGGATCAGACCGCCGCATATCCACTTCAGAATATCCAAACAAGGTTACCGTACACTGACAACACAAATGTACTTTCCCGATGAAGCGTATAATGAAACCGACTTATTGCTACAAAATAAATCTGCAAGGGAACGCTCTGCGATGGTTGCCAGAAAAATAAACCTGCAAGGCAATTTACCCATTTACGAGTACAATATCATTCTTGATTTTTTACATAACTAAAATAAAAAATATGACAAGCAAACATAACTCATTGCTTATCCTTGGCTCCGGTCCGGCAGGTTATACTGCCGCTGTCTACGCTGCACGGGCTAATTTAAATCCTGTTCTGATTACAGGATTGGCTCAAGGTGGGCAATTGATGACAACTACCGATGTGGATAACTGGCCTGCCGATGCAATGGGTATCCAAGGTCCCGAATTGATGGAGCGATTCCAAAAACACGCAGAGCGGTTTAATACTGAAATCATTTTCGATCATATCCATACAGCAAAACTGACTGAAAAACCGATTACGTTAATTGGCGACCAAGGAACTTATACTTGTGATGCACTCATCATCGCCACAGGCGCTTCCGCCAAATACTTAGGTTTACCCTCAGAAGAAACCTTTATGGGACGAGGTGTGTCCGGATGCGCAACTTGTGATGGTTTTTTCTATAAAGGCCAGGATGTTGCTGTAATTGGCGGCGGCAATACCGCCGTTGAAGAAGCGCTGTATCTTTCCAACATTGCACGCACTGTAACGGTCGTTCATCGGCGCGATCAATTTCGCTCGGAAAAAATTCTCATTGACAAATTAATGGAAAGAACCCACAGCGGCAACATCAAATTGGCACTCGACCATGCGCTGGATGAGGTATTGGGTGATACATCCGGAGTAACGGGAATGCGCATCCGCAGCACGAAAGATAATTCCACGCAAACAATCGATTTGCAGGGTATTTTTATTGCCATCGGCCATAAACCCAATACCGATATCTTTACTGGGCAATTAGAAATGGAGAATGGCTATATTGTCACTCGTGGCGGTCGTCAAGGTAACGCCACAGCCACCAGCATGCCCGGTATTTTTGCTGCCGGCGATGTTCAAGATCACATTTATCGTCAAGCGGTAACCAGTGCTGCGAGTGGTTGTATGGCAGCATTGGATGCGGAAAAATATCTGGATGACCTAAAATTGAATACTGGATCGCAAAGCCAACATAAGGAATCGGTCTTATTGCAAAATGTCTAATGATGTTTCGAGCAATGACGACAGTGAATTGGCGTTATTTCGTGCAGCAATGCATGATGTAGCGCCACTCACAGCCACTGACAAAGTAATTCTTCGCAAACCCAACGTTCCACCGATTCCCCGTTCCTGTAAAACATTTCAGGAAGATATCCCACAGGACGCTCTGTCTGACCACATCATTGTTGAAATTGCGCAAGGCGACAATTGGTCTTTTGTACGGCCTGGTATGTCACACCAAACTTTACGGCGGCTTCGGCGCGGTCACTGGCAAATCCAAGGAAATCTGGATTTGCATGGCTTTACGCGCGACCAGGCACGACAAGAACTCAGTGTGTTTCTGGATATGTGCATACAAAAAAAGTTTCGCTGTATACGCATCATCCATGGCAAAGGACTGGGTTCAAAAAACCGCGAACCCGTTTTAAAAACCAGAATTGGAAACTGGTTGATGCAACGCATGGAAGTGCTGGCTTTTTGTCAGGCAAAGCCTGAAGATGGCGGAAGTGGTGCTATTTTGATTTTGCTTAAAGCCTACAAATGAAATAGAGAGTTACCTTTACAAGGTTGGATTCGGACCTTGTAAGAAAGCTTTTTCATATTGATTCTGACATTGAATACAGCGCTGTGCGGATGGATACGCCAATAAACGCTCGAACCCGATTTCATTACCACAATCGATACAATCACCGAACTCCAATTCGTTCAGATACTTCATGGACATCTCCAATTCCCGCATTTCATTGATTTGCCGATCTACCAGCGCAGTATCTATGTCATCCGGTATATTGTTTAAATACTCGGCGAGATCAAAATCATCTGCGTCCTTGGTATGCGCCAATTCGTTACGTATCTCATTTTGTAATTCCAAATAACGTTTGTGTAATGCTGCTCTCAGTTGTGTTAATTGATTTTCAGTAAAATTAGCCATCTGCACCCTCTTTAAAAATTTTTTATGTATGTTGCATGAGAAGAAATGTTGAGTTCTTGATGAATATCAAAAGACTATAAACCGCATCAATTTTGTGTTTCACCTTAGCCTAGGCTACTTGCAGGTGTTTTAAATCATTAATTACTTCAGCAAAATTTCGAGTCGCACTTGCCGACAAATACATGCGAGCAATCTTGCTGTGCGGATCGATCAGAAACGTATTGCGTCTGGCAAATTTGATAATACCCAAGTTTATTAACGAGTGGTAACGTGCTGCAATTTCTGCCGTAGTATCTGCCAGAAGCGGAAATTGTAAATGATACTTCTCAGCAAAATCAGCATGACTATTTGCATCATCGATACTCACGCCAATTACTTCAGCGCCCAAATCTTTGAGGTCCTGTAGCCCGTCACGAAATGTGCAGGCTTGCTTGGTACATCCCGGGGTATCATCCTTTGGGTAAAAATAAAGAGCCAGCCATTTGCCATGAAAATCGGCCAAGGTATGAATCTTCCCATGCTGATCAAGCAGCTTAAAATCAGGCGCCCGTTGACCCAGTTTGAGTGCTTTACGATTCCCGGTAAAAAACCAGAACATAAATACCAGTGCAACCACTGACAAAATAATAGCTAGCCCGTCCATAATCCTCTCATTCATCCCTATTTATTTTATCTATACCTGCCGCGGCCACGCCCATAACCCTAACAATATTATAGCCGCGAGTGCTAGCAAGCTGGCAAACAAGAATGCTGCTGCTGCACCCCAAAAATGCCATATTACCCCAAACGATAAACCAGCCGGAATTGCTGCAATCCCACAAATCAAATGATACCAGCCAAAAGCAGTACCGCGCTCACCCAATGCTGAAAAATCACTAATCAGTGCACGTTCAGCGCCTTCACTCATACCGATCAACGCGCCATAAAAAATACTGACTAACCATAACCCGCTACTGCCTGTCACCTGACTTAACGCCAGAAACGATACCGTCAGAGCAGACCATCCAATCATAATCAAAGCACCGCGCCCAAAATGATCTGCCAATTGTCCTCCTTGCGTGGAAGTGATGGCTTTGGCAAAGTTTAGCGCTGCCCATAACAACAATAATTCAACAACACCAATCCCTAATTGATGACCAAACAACAAAATAAAAGTTTCAGAGGCACGTGCAAACGTAAATAACACTAATACCCATAAGTAACGCTGCATTTGCATCGAGAGCGCAGACCAACGTAGCGGCGGAAGCACTTGTTGTAATTCTGCAGTTTGAACATGGGCGCTTTTTTCCTCTTTAACCCCTGCGCCCAAGAGGAGTACCGCCACAAATCCCGGAACTGCTGACCATAAAATCACTTCGCTCAAACTCAAATCTGACCAAGCCAACACAGCTGCCGCCGTCAATGCACCTGCAACCGCCCCTGCATTATCTAATGCACGATGGAAACCAAATGCATAACCGCGAATTTGCGGTGATGTCGCATCAGCGACCATCGCATCACGCGGCGCACTGCGTAACCCCTTACCGATACGATCAATACTGCGCAGCAGCAACACCATCATCCAGGATCCTGCCAATCCGAGCAGCGGACGAGCCAGATTAGAAAGTGTATAGCCCGTAAGCGCCAAACCTTTACGCCGGCCGCTCATTACATCGGAATGCCGCCCTGCCCATAATTTTAGAAAACAGGCTAAAGCATCCGCAACCCCTTCAATCACCCCCAATGCAATCGGTCCGGCAGCCAACACAGTCGCCAGTAATATCGGAATGAGCGGAACGACGATATCCGAAGCAAAGTCGTTGAAAAAACTCACAAATCCCAGAAAAATAACCGTTCTTGGCAATCTGTTTGAAGGCGTTGCAGCTTTGGAATTCGACTGATCAAGTTTATTCATGATGTGATATTAGCGTAAAATGCCGAATTCGCCCTGGTAGCTCAGTGGATAGAGCAACCCCCTCCTAAGGGGTAGGTCGCAC
>CADEDJ010000058.1 GCA_902826055.1 uncultured Nitrosomonas sp.
TATTGAAGCATTGTTGAAGCAATGTGGGTAGGTGGTGGGGTTGGATGGATACGATCATCACGCAACCGGGAAAAGCGAAAGGCTTGTGGCTTTGCCGCCAATGCATGAATCACATGACGATAATCGATGCACCGGGCGCGTCCTTCCGGCGTTTTCGGATACGCGCGCGGTAATGTAATGACCGGTGTTTGGCCGGCAAAGCATTCCAGGCGATCGTGGTTGCGTTGGACGCTTACGCTTTTGGTTCTCTGTACACAACATTTGACTATACCTCCCCAGTTTGATTGGTTGGAGTGAGGGTAATGCGATTTGCTGTTATGAATTGAATGATTGGGTGATAAGTTTTATCGACTGTGCGATATTTTGTTTGATAGTGCTGGGGTATACTTGGGATTTTTGGATGTGAGTTGAGGATTTTTTATATGTTATTGATTATGCCTCATTATTTAATTTTGTCAGAATTTTGGGGAGGTTTCAGGAAATCGCCAACCACCAACCCCGGCCGTCTGAACAACTACAACTTAATGTTTAATTACATTTTCTATTAAAGTTTCTTCAGCTTTTGGCTGAATAGCTGATTGTTGCGTGAGCGGCACAGAAACCAATTCTGGTTTGTGCTCTAATGCCAGATCAAGCACTTGATCAATCCATTTAACAGGATATATAGTTAGCTGGTTTCTCACATTTAACGGAATCTCAGTCAAATCTTTGACATTGCTTTCAGGAATAATAACTCCTTTAATTCCACCGCGATGTGCGGCTAACAGTTTTTCCTTCAAACCACCTATTTGGAGTACTTCTCCTCTCAAAGTAATTTCTCCTGTCATCGCTATATCCGCTCTTACAGCAATATTCGTCAAAATTGACACTATCGCAACACAAATACCAATACCTGCACTTGGTCCATCTTTAGGTGTAGCTCCCTCAGGAAGATGTATATGAATATCATTCTTTTGATAAAAATCTTCAGGTATACCCAATGAATGAAAGCGACTCCTGACGACAGATAAAGCAGCTTGTATAGATTCTTGCATTACTTCACCTAATTTTCCGGTAGTAATGGTTTTTCCTTTTCCAGGTAATACTACTGCTTCAATAGTTAACAATTCACCGCCAACCTCTGTCCACGCCAAACCGGTGACTTGTCCCACTTGATTCTTTTCTTCGGCAATACCATATGTAAAACGCCGCACTCCTAAGAACTTGTCCAGATTGCGCGATGTAACAGTTACCCTATCCTTTTCTTTTTTAAGTAACATGGCTTTTACAGCTTTTCGACAGATTTTTGAAATTTCTCGCTCCATTGAGCGAACACCTGCTTCTCTTGTATAGTAGCGAGCAATATCCCGCAAAGCAGAAACTGAAACACTTAGTTCCTTATCTTTAAGACCATGATTTTGTATCTGCTTAGTTAATAAATAACGCGTAGCTATATTCAGCTTCTCATCCTCTGTATATCCTGATAATTGGATTATTTCCATACGATCAAGTAACGCAGGAGGAATATTCAGTGTATTTGCAGTTGCCACAAACATGACATCAGATAAGTCGTACTCTACTTCAATGTAATGATCAACAAATGTATTATTTTGCTCTGGATCAAGCACCTCCAATAATGCAGATGATGGATCTCCACGGAAATCCATGCCCATCTTGTCAACTTCATCAAGTAGGAAAAGCGGATTTTTTACACCAACTTTGCTCATATTATGTAAGATCTTACCAGGCATTGATCCTATGTAAGTTCGCCGATGACCCCGGATTTCAGCTTCATCACGAACCCCTCCAAGTGACATGCGCACAAATTTTCTATTTGTGGCTCGAGCAATTGATTGACCTAACGAAGTTTTTCCAACCCCTGGAGGACCAACCAAACAAAGAATTGGAGCTTTCATTTTGCTTACCCGCTGCTGTACTGCTAAGTATTCAACGATTCGTTCCTTAACTTTTTCTAAACCATAATGATCTTTTTCAAGTATTGCTTCCGCGGCTTTAAGATCATGGTTAATCTTACTTTTTTTCTTCCATGGCAAAGCCACGAGTGCATCAATATAATTTCTCACAACCGTAGCTTCTGCAGACATAGGAGACATTAAGCGAAGCTTCTTTAATTCCGTTTCAGCTTTCATACGAGCTTCTTTAGGCATTTGAGCAGAAATAATTTTCTTCTCAATTTCTTCTAAATCTGCTCCGTCTTCACCTTCACCTAATTCCTTTTGGATAGCTTTTACTTGTTCGTTGAGATAATAGTCACGCTGGCTTTTCTCCATCTGGCGTTTAACTCTGCCACGAATACGCTTCTCAACTTGTAATATATCTAGTTCAGTCTCCAGGAGTCCCAACAAATGTTCTAAACGCTTAGATACTTCAAAAATTTCAAGTATTCCCTGCTTCTGCTCAAGTTTTAGTGGCAAATAAGCAGCAATAGTATCCGCTAAACGTCCAGCATCATCTATACCGCTCAGCGAAGTAATTATTTCAGGTGGAATCTTTTTATTAAATTTTACATATTGATCGAATTGAGTCAGGATAGCGCGTCGCATCGCCTCTGCTTCAGAATTATTTTCTATATTAGATAAAACTTGAAATGCTCTGCCCGAGAAATGCGTTTCAGAATCAATTAATTCTAGAATACGAGCACGATAATTACCTTCCACTAAGACTTTTACAGTTCCATCAGGTAGCTTTAGCATTTGCAATAAACTGGCAACGCTACATACGTCATAAAGATCCTCAGGCTCAGGATCATCTTTAGATGCTACTTTTTGAGCAACTAGCAGAATATTTTTATTTGATTCCATTGCCAGCTCAAGTGCTTTGATAGATTTCTGCCTTCCCACAAATAATGGTATAACCATGTGAGGAAAAACCACCACATCTCGCAATGGTAAGAGCGGTAAAATCAATTGTTCAGAGTTTTTATCTAAAAAAGTCATATCTATTTATTTTCATATAGTTTGCAACTGTAAATATATACACGCTAACTAGTAATTGATGGTCATTCGCCCATAATACCTAAGTTTTATAAATGCAAACTATAACCTTATATATAAAAGTAACAAAAAGATTTTTATTAATTACTTGGAACGTTTGGCTACTTTTGGTTGGTCTGAATAAATTAATATTGGTTTAATGTCATCATTGGCTAAATTATAGTCAATGACAACTTTTGAAACATTCTCCAATGAAGGAAGATCGTACATGATGTCGAGTAATATTTCTTCTAGAATAGAGCGTAAACCACGTGCACCTGTTTTACGTGTTAATGCTCTTTTCGCAATTGCCTTGAGCGCAGGTTCACGAAATTCCAAATCAACTCCACCTTCCATATTGAACATCTTCCAGTATTGTTTGACAAGAGCATTTCTCGGTTCTGTTAGTATCTGAATTAGAGCTGCTTCATTAAGCTCTTCTAATGTAGCAACAACTGGTAAACGCCCAACAAATTCTGGAATCAGGCCAAACTTAACCAAGTCTTCTGGTTCTACTCGTTGTAAAACTTTACTCATATCTTTTTTTGTACTACTTTTTACATCAACGCCAAAACCGATTCCACCTTTCTCGGTACGTGCCCTTATTACTTTATCAAGTCCATCAAATGCACCCCCACAAATAAATAAAATATTCGTAGTATCTACTTGAATAAATTCCTGATTAGGATGCTTTCTTCCTCCCTGAGGTGGAACCATGGCAATAGTACCTTCAATTAATTTTAGTAGCGCTTGTTGGACACCTTCCCCAGAAACATCACGTGTAATCGATGGATTATCTGACTTGCGTGAAATTTTATCGATCTCATCGATATATACGATTCCCCGTTGCGCTTTTTCCGCATCATAATTACATTTTTGGAGTAATTTCTGAATAATATTCTCAACATCTTCCCCAACATAACCAGCTTCCGTCAGAGCTGTGGCATCTGCCATTATAAAAGGCACATCTAACAGTCGTGCTAATGTTTGTGCAAGCAATGTTTTCCCTGATCCCGTTGGACCTACAAGTAAGATATTGCTCTTAGACAGCTCGATATCATCTGTTTCGTCTGACTTTGTAACATTTCTCAAACGCTTATAATGGTTATAGACTGCTACTGATAATATTTTCTTTGCCGATTCTTGTCCTATTACGTATTGATCAAGTATCTGACATATTTCACGGGGTACAGGCAAATTTGACTTCACCAGCTTCGCAGATTCATCACCTTGCATTTCTTCACGAATGATGTCATTACACAAATCAATACATTCATCACAAATAAATACAGATGGGCCTGCTATTAATTTTCTTACTTCATGTTGACTTTTGCCGCAAAAAGAACAATAAAGAAGTTTCTCACTACTAGCTTTATCTGGCATATTCTTATCCCATAATGAACGAGTTTAAGTACTTATATCAAATCAAGTCATGCATTCATTCAATTCGCATTTGCATCCCTATGCGTCAATACCGCATCAACCAAACCATAATTTACTGATTCAGTCGCACTCATAAAATTATCACGATCTGTATCCTTTTCAACATCAGATACTGGTCGCTCCGTATGCTTTGCCATGATCTCATTTAATCGAGCTTTAAGATACAGGATTTCACGCGCATGTATCTCAATATCAGAAGCCTGTCCTTGAAAACCGCCTAATGGCTGATGAATCATTACACGCGAATTTGGTAAACAATAACGCTTTCCTTTTGTACCGGCGGTCAATAATAATGCCCCCATACTTGCTGCCTGTCCAATGCATAATGTACTTACATCTGGTTTAATATATTGCATCGTGTCATAAATTGCTAAGCCCGCAGATACGATACCACCAGGCGAGTTAATATAAAAATGTATATCCTTTTCGGAATTTTCAGATTCTAAAAATAAAAGTTGTGCAACAATTAGATTTGCACTCACTTCTGTAACAGGCCCTACTAAAAATACTACCCTTTCCTTTAACAGTCGCGAATAAATATCATACGCACGCTCCCCTCGCCCACTGGTTTCAATTACCATAGGAATCAATCCTAAATCTTTGGGTTCAAGGTTATTTATACCAGATAGTTGCATCATTTCAAGATATCCCCATCAACTCATCAAATGTTACAGTTTTATCAACTAAATTCACTTTATTGAGTGCCCAATCAACTACATTTTCCTCTAATATCAATGATTCAACTTCATGTAATCGCTCTGCAGAAGCATAATGCCACTTAATAACTTGCTCGGGATTGTCATAGTTTTGTGCTGCATCTTCTATTATGCTTCTAACTTGCTCACGGGTAGCTTTCAATGCATGTATCTTGACAAGCTCTGAGAGAATTAGGCCTAATTTAATTCGATACTCTGCTTTTTCTTTAAATAAATCAGGTGTAAGATTTATTTCACTAGCACTCATCCCACGCGCCTCGAAATTACTCTTCGCATTCTGTATTAAACGTTCCACCTCTTGATTAATCAAAAAATGCGGAGCCGCAATCTGAGTCACGTCTAATAATGATTGCATAATTTGTTCTTTAAGCTTTGTTCTAATTCGTTTAGAAACTTCTCGTTCTAGATCTTGCTGAACTCCTTCACGTAACTTTTTAATATCTCCATCTAAAACGCCAAGTGAATTGGCAAAATCGGCATCCATATTAGGCAGAATAGGCTCTTCCACCTCTTTTAGCTTTACTTCAAAAGTAGCGGTTTTACCAGCCACCGCTTTACCATGATAATCCTCAGGAAAAACAACATCAAATGATTTATTGTCTCCAACTTTCATGTCAATCAGGGAAGTTTCAAAATCTTTGAGGAATTTTCCATCTCCAATTATCAATTGAACATCTTTAGCTGCTCCACCGTCAAAAATAGCGCCCGCTATTGCGCCACTATAATCTATTCTTACTCGATCATTTATCTTTGCTGGACGGTTCGCTGACTCATACTTCACACGCTGCTTACGAATTATATCTAACGTCTTATCAATATCGGCATCACCTATCTTTACATTAGGTTTCTCGATATTTTGTTGACTTAGATCTCCAATTATTATTTCTGGATAAATCTCAAATGTGGCGCTAAATGAATAAAATGCATCATTATTTTTTGGTTTTGCTTCAAACTTAGGATAACCAGCAACTTGTAAATTCAGCTCTCTAATAGTGTCAGAAAATTTCTTCTGCACTGCATCATTTAGCACATCATTCTGAACTTGTGTACCATACATCTGTACGATCAATTTGAATGGAACCTTTCCGGGACGAAAACCATGCAATTTGCTTGTCTTTGCTAATTTTTTTAGGCGATTCTCAGCCTCTCCCTGTAATTGTTCAATAGAAATTGTAATATCAAAACGACGTTCCAGTGCACCAAGATTTTCTATAATTGATTCCATTAAAATTCCTGATTGATTATATTTTCCAACATAATAGACACTATTTACTCATTAACTTGTAATATTATTAAATTTAAACATTCTGAGAATTTTGGTGCGAAAGGGGGGACTCGAACCCCCACACCTTTCGGCGCCAGAACCTAAATCTGGTGCGTCTACCAATTCCGCCACCTTCGCATCCTAATCTGCCAAATTCTCCTCTTACTCCAATAATTATACCTTTTAATCTTGTCAATCGCAGCCAGATCATTTTTTACTCTGACAAAATACTATCTCGCCATTCATATCTTTACTATCCGGCCCCATCAAGTATAGATAATTTGCTATTAAACTTTCAGGTTGCAATATGCTTTCTTTAACTTCTCCAGGATGAGTTCTCGCACGTTGTGGAGAATTAACGATGCCTGGAACGATAGCATTAATCCGCAAATTTGGTATCGCTTCCCACTCATCAGCTTGAACTTTAACTAAAGCTTCAATACCGGCTTTTGCAATTGTAAACCCTCCCCAATACGCTGAAGGATTATGGCCATGAGAGCTCGAAGTCATAATCACACTTGCATCTGGAGCCGCTTTTAGTAATGATATGCACGCTCTTGTTAAAGCAAAGGGAGCAATCAAGTTGATCTTTAAAATAGCTTGCCATTGCTCCATGGTTTGATTTTCCAAGGGACTCAAACCATGAAGAAAAGCTGCATTATGCAAGATTCCATCTAACCGCCCTAGTTGCTGCTCTATCGCTTGGGCTAGTATCACAAAATCTTTATCCTGAGCATTCTCAAAATTAAGTGGATAAATGAGTGCTTGCGCCTTTCCTATAGCCTCAATTTCATCATAAACTCGCTCCAATTTTTCTACTCTGCGTCCATGCAAAATTACTGTTGCACCATGATTTGCATAAGCTAATGCCGCAATGCGCCCAAGGCCTTGGCCAGCACCTGTGACAAAAACAACACGATCTTTAAGAAGATCGTTTGGCGCCACGTAATTTTCTAATTTTTTCATAACTAGAATTTATCACGCTAAAATATTTTCAAAAGAGATAAAACACTTCATAAGCGCACTTATTCCCCACACAATAGCTAACAACGCGATAAAAAAACAGACCCCAGGAATTATCTGGGGTCTGTTTGATATCAATTAATTACCCAAAAAATGAATATGCAAAGCATTACATATCCATACCACCCATACCACCCATACCACCCATACCACCCATACCACCAGCTGCTGCAGTATCTTCTTTAGGCAGCTCTGCAACCATTGCATCTGTAGTTAACATCAAGCTAGCAACAGATGCTGCATTTTGTAATGCAGAGCGTGTAACTTTTGTCGGATCTAAAACTCCCATGGCAACCAAATCACCATACTCACTTGTTGCAGCATTGTAACCAAAATTGCCTTGCCCTTCAGTAACTTTATTTACAACAACAGATGGCTCATCACCACAGTTGGTTACAATTTGACGTAATGGCTCTTCTAGCGCACGCAAAACAATCTTAATGCCTGCATCTTGGTCATGATTGTCACCTTTAGTTTTCTTAACAACTGAAACAGTCCGTAGAAGCGCGACACCCCCACCAGGAATAACACCTTCTTCCACTGCTGCACGTGTCGCATGTAACGCATCTTCAACACGAGCTTTCTTCTCTTTCATTTCAACTTCAGTTGCAGCGCCAACTTTAATAAGTGCTACACCACCAGCAAGTTTTGCCACACGCTCTTGCAACTTCTCTTTATCATAATCGCTAGTAGCTTCCTCTATCTGGGCACGAATCTGTTTGACGCGGCCCTCAATATTGCCTGGATTACCGGCACCATCAATAATTGTTGTATTTTCTTTACCCACTTCAATACGTTTTGCCTGCCCGAGATCATTGAGTGTAACCTTTTCCAGCGTTAAACCAACTTCTTCAGCAATCACAGTACCACCCGTTAGAATTGCAATATCTTCTAACATAGCCTTGCGGCGATCACCAAAACCAGGAGCTTTAACAGCACAGGTTTTAAGAATACCGCGAATGTTATTGACAACCAGAGTTGCGAGCGCCTCACCATCAACATCTTCAGCAATAATCAATAGTGGTTTTCCTGCCTTAGCAACCTGCTCTAGTACCGGCAATAAGTCACGTATATTAGAGATTTTCTTATCATGCAATAAGATGTAAGGATTATCCAGCAAAGCAATTTGCTTATCTGCACTGCTAACAAAATAAGGTGACAGATAACCACGATCAAATTGCATACCTTCAACAACTTCCAATTCATTCTGCAATCCTGATCCATCTTCTACGGTTATCACGCCTTCCTTACCAACCTTGTCCATCGCATCCGCAATAATTTTTCCAATTTCGGTATCAGAGTTTGCAGAAATACTGCCTACTTGCGCAATTTCCTTCGCTGTCGCACAAGGCTTTGAAAGTTTCTTTAACTCACTAACTGCAGAACTGACGGCTTTATCAATACCACGCTTGAGATCCATCGGATTCATACCTGCAGCAACGTATTTCATACCTTCTTTAACAATTGCTTGAGCTAATACAGTTGCTGTAGTAGTGCCATCACCTGCTACATCAGAAGTTTTGCTGGCTACTTCCTTCAGCATTTGTGCGCCCATATTTTCGAACTTATCTTTTAATTCAATTTCTTTAGCAACCGAAACACCATCTTTGGTAATGGTTGGTGCGCCATAAGAACGATCTAATACCACATTTCTACCCTTTGGCCCCAATGTAACTTTCACAGCATCGGCCAAAATATTTACACCAGCTACCATTCTATGGCGGGCTGAATCTCCAAACTTCACTTCTTTTGCTGACATAACTATTCTCCTAATTTCTCAAATTATTTTTAGCAAGCAATTGGATAAACTTTTTTCAACCTTCAATCACACCCATAATATCTTCTTCCCGCATAACTAAAAGCTCTTCTCCCTGAACCTTTACAGCTTGTCCAGCATATTTGCCAAACAACACTTTATCACCAACCTTAACCTCTACAGGACGAACCTTTCCGTCATCCCCTACTTTACCTTTTCCTACAGCCAAGACCTCACCTTGATCAGGTTTCTCCGCTGCACTATCTGGAATTACAATGCCTGATGCGGTTTTACGTTCATCTTCTAATCGTTTGACAATCACACGATCATGCAAAGGACGAATTTTCATGCTGCCATCTCCTGTTAAAATTAATAATTTATGCAATATCTTGCACTTTATTTATAAGGGTTTCCAAAACAGCCAATCCTAATATTAGAAAACTATTATTAGCACTCATTAGCCATGAGTGCTAATAATAGGATTTATGTTCAGAAATTTCAAGAGTCGTAAACACAAAATTACTATGTGTGTTGTAAGGGAGGGGATAAATACGGAATAAAAACGAAACAATTCCAGAATTAAATCTTTTTTAAATTTTAAAAATTTGATGACTGTATTGAATGTTTCAGCTCGAAATATCCAAAAGCGATGGAATGTCTGGCAAAGGACAAAGATTCGATGCTGGTTTTCTATGACTATCCTGCAGAAAACTGGCAGCACATTAGAACAACCAATCCAGTCGAATCAGTTTTTGCAACTGTTCGGCTGAGAACAGCCAAAACCAAAAACTATGGCAGCCGGACGACAATCTTGATAATGGCGTTCAAACTGAAGGAAGTGGCGCAGAAAAAATGGTTCCGGTTGAAAGGCTATACATTGCTAGCAGATGTTATTCAAGGCATAAAATTCGTTAACGGCGTTAAACAAAATGGAGATCACAAACAGCAAGCCGCTTGATTCTCCATACACCACATTTGACTATAGCTCCGCGAAACCTAATTTGATCAACATCCATCGAGTAGCAAAATCCGTATCTTCCGGCGGTAAAGTCCATATCGCATGCAAATGATCCGGCAACACGACAAAAGCATCGATGTGAAAGGGATGCTACTGCTTTACCGTTCTAACAGCTTCGCGCAAAATTTCCACATGATCCAATAACAAGCGCAGGTGGCGTTGGGCAAGATTGACCGTGAAGAAATAGGTTCCGCCTTTTACATCAGTCCGCCTGTATCGCATGGTTGTTTATTTCCTCGTTTTTGATGCCAATATTTATTGTTTATGTTGGGGTTCGCAGGCTCACCCCAACCTACCGTGTTACTCGATCGAAATTTTACAATCTCCGCGCATGATAAAGCCGCGTGCTGCATCAAACTCAAATCCGTGTGAGTGAGTGTGCTTTGTGATTAGCATGGTTTTTCTGTCGGGAAATACCGAATATACGAAAATAGAGATTGGATAGGTTACAACAAACGATAACTGATCGGGTGTACCTATCCAATTATAACCTTCCTCACGCGTTGGTTTTTCGCCAGACCAGATAATCATGGCACTTTTTGAGTCAATTTCCCATACGAGTGTTAATTTTCGATCCATTGAATCTGGGTAGCTCAATGGTTTGTGATTCTCGTCTGATCCAGATATTCCGATTGTGTAGCCCTTGAACGAACCGCATTCAGCGATCATGGTTTTCGCAAATATCGTTGATGATGCAGCGAGCAAGAGAGAAAAAAGTATTACAGTTTTTAGCATGCCGTGACCTTCCTTGAGAGGATTCAACTAAAATTAAACATCCAAAATGGCACAACATAATCCATCGGGTAAAAAATTCATTTTTTAATAAGCATACTCTGCCAGCTTCATAAGCCGGTGGAAAAGCTATTCTTAGCCCTTTACCCCAACTTCTGCATCAACTCCTTAACCCTTATCACTCGCTTATTTACGTCCTCGATCTGTACCTGAACTTTCAACCGATCCTGGCCGGAGAGTGAGTATTCGCGGCTGCTTTGGATCAGTTGGATGATTTTGAGCGGATCGATCGGCGGGTTGGGGATGAATTGCACTTGGATGCTGTCGGCGCTGGCGTCGATGCGGGTGATGCCGAGCGGTTTGGCGGCAATGCGCAGGCGGTGGCAGTCGAATAGGGCGCGGGCGGGGTTGGGCAGCAGGCCGAAACGGTCGATCAGTTCACTTTGCATATCGTCGAGTTGTTCGTCATCGTTGCAATTGGCCATGCGCTTATACAATACTAGCCGTTCGTGGATGTCGTGGCAGTAGTCTTCCGGCAATAGCGCGGGCACGTGCAGGTTGATTTCGGTGGCGACGCCCAATGGGTGCTGCATATCTGGTTCTTTACCTTGTTTGAGCGATTGGATCGCAGTATCCAACATTGAGCTATACAGGCTGAAACCGATTTCCTGCATTTCGCCGCTTTGTGACTCACTCAGTACCGCACCGGCGCCGCGGATTTCCAGGTCGTGCATCGCCAGGTAAAACCCGGAACCCAATTCTTCCATCGCCTGTATCGCTTCCAGGCGTTTTTTGGCTTGTGCGCCGAGCGCTTCTTCCGGCGGCGTTAGTAGATAGGCGTAAGCCTGATGGTGGGAGCGACCGACGCGGCCGCGCAGTTGGTGCAATTGCGCCAGGCCGAATTTGTGTGCGTTGTTGATGATGATGGTGTTGGCGCTTGGAATGTCGATGCCGGTTTCTATAATTGTGGTGCACAGCAGGATGTTGAAGCGTTGCTGGTAAAAATCGCGCATGACGTGTTCCAGCTCGCGTTCCGGCATTTGTCCGTGAGCAATGTTGATGCGTGCTTCGGGCAGCAGAGTTGCGAGTTTATCAAGCATGACCTGAATGGAGCTGACTTCGTTGTGCAAAAAATATATTTGCCCGCCGCGTTTGAGTTCGCGCAAACACGCTTCGCGAATGATACCCAGCGAAAATCCACTGACAAAGGTACGAATGGCCAAACGTCGTTGCGGTGCGGTGGCAATAATGGAAAAATCGCGTAAGCCTTCCAGCGACATCGCCAATGTGCGTGGAATCGGTGTTGCGGTAAGCGTCAGTACGTCGACTTCGGCGCGCAGTTTTTTCAGTTGTTCTTTTTGCCGCACGCCAAAACGGTGTTCTTCGTCGATAATGACCAATCCTAAGTTCTTGAAATGCACATCTTTCTGAATCAGTTTGTGCGTGCCGATGATAATGTCGATCTCACCTTTGGCCAGTCCCGCTAAGGCTTGTGTTTGTTCTTTGGCAGAGCGGAAACGCGACAATTCGGCGATTCTGACCGGCCATTGATCGGCAATCAGGCCAAAGCGGTCGGAGAAATTCTGGAAATGCTGCTCTGCCAGAAGTGTGGTGGGCACCAGCACCGCAACTTGCTTGCCGTCGGCCACGGCAATAAACGCCGCACGCAAGGCCACTTCCGTTTTGCCAAAACCAACATCGCCGCAAATTAATCGATCCATCGGCTTGCCGGAGGTCAAATCTTCGATCACTGCCCGGATGGCGGCTGCTTGATCGGCGGTTTCTTCAAAGCCGAATCCTTCCGCAAATGCGTCGTAATCGTGCTGTTGCAGTGAGAACTTATGACCTTCGCGTGCTGCGCGCTGCGCGTACAAATTCAACAATTCTGCTGCGGTATCGCGCACTTGCTGCATGGCCTTGCGTTTGGCCTTGTCCCACTGGCTGCTGCCAAGCTTGTGCAGTGGTGCGGATTCGGGCGCAGCACCGCTATAGCGTCCGATCAGATACAGTTGTGAGACCGGCACATACAGTTTGTCGCCACCTTCATATTCCAGCGACAAAAATTCACTAAGCTCACCGGGTTCACCTTCGCCAACATCCATACTAACCAAACCCAGATAGCGGCCAATGCCATGCTGTTCATGCACCACCGGATCGCCAGGCTTTATTTCAGACAAATCTCGCAAGATGTTGTCAGTAGATGTGGTTTTGCGCGATTCGCGTTCGCGTCGTCCATAGACATGCGTGGCATACAATTCGCTTTCGGTGATGAAAGCCAATTTTTCCGATTCGAAAATAAATCCGTTATGCAGTGGCGCGACGCCAAGCATAAAAGGCTGTGAGCTGCCTAGAAATTGTGCATAATCCTGGCAACTATCCGGGTGCAGATTATATTGATTTAGGTATTCGGCAATTAATTCGCGGCGCCCCAAGCTTTCCGCCAACAATAAAACCCGTCCGCCGGTTTGCGAAAAAGATGACGCAAACGCAGCCAATTTTTCCAGCGGATTTTCCGCGTGCCGGTTGACTTGCACCGACGGCAATGGATGAGTGGTTTTCTCTGCGACTCGCTTGAGATCCTCACCTTTTGGCAGAATTTCAATGCGTGCATAGGGTTTTAGGTGACCGAAAAAAACATCACTGGCTAGAAATAGTTCAGTGGGCGGTAATAACGGGCGTTCAATATCAGCTCGCAGCAGTTGATAACGTGACTGAGTGTCATGCCAGAATTCATCGATTACCGGACGAACATCGTGATGCAGGCATACCAAAGTGTTTTCCGGCAGATAATCAAACAATGTCGCTGTTTTTTCAAAAAACAGCGGTAAGTAATATTCGATACCGGCTGGTGTCAAGCCTTTGCTAATATCTTGATAGATTTTCCTTTTCGATGGGTCACCCTCAAATTTCTCGCGAAAATTGCCACGAAAGCACGTACGTCCGGCTTCATCGAGCGGAAACTCGCGTGCAGGTAATAAACGAATTTCTTTGACCGGATAAATGCTGCGTTGTGTGTCGACATCGAATGTGCGGATAGTGTCGATATCGTTATCCATCAAATCTATGCGATACGGCAGAGGGCTGCCCATTGGGTACAAATCGATCAAGCCGCCACGAACGCTGTATTCGCCTGGCGAAAAAACCTGTGTGACATGCGTATAACCTGCCAATGTCAATTGATTGCGCAATTTCACCACATCCAGCGTTTCGTTCTGTTTGAGGAAAAAGGTATGCGCAGCAAGAAATTCGCGGGGCAACATGCGGTAAAGTGCGGTGGTTAAAGGCACAATAAGCACGTCGCACGCACCGATCATTACCTGATACAGTGTTGCGAGCCGCTCTGAAATCAGATCATGATGTGGCGAGAAGGTATCGTAAGGCAGGGTTTCCCAATCGGGTAATAAATGCGTCCTGAGTTCGGGCGCAAAGTAGGGAATTTCTTCCAGCAGTCTTTGCGCATCAAGTGCATTGGCAGTAATAATAGTGGCCGGTTTAGTCTGTTGGGCCAGTTGTGCAAGAAACAGCGAATCGCTGGAGCCATCAAAATCAGCGTATCGCAACAGGGTGCCAGGTGCAGGAATTGTGTACGGTTGTTGCATTTTAGCTTGCCAGTCCTGCAAGCTAAAAATGATATGCTGCAAATACTGACCTTGAATTAAAATTGGCATATTATATGCCACTTGTCAGTCTGAAAGCAGCTTATGCATTTTTAGGGAGACTCTGAATACTCGCATTTATCATTCCGAGTGTAGAGAGGAATCTTTAATAATCAATGCAATAGATTTCTCGCTCTTGCTCGAAATGACACTTGTTAAGGGTTTCTTTAGCAACGATTAGGCAATAGTGGATGATCTATTAAAATAAGATTTTCCGCCCTATTCATCATTTGGAAAAAGATAGAATAACGTTATCCTCAACTTGCTTTGACCGGGCGGTAATAAGCGCTGAAATTTTTATGACATTGAATTAACTTATATCGGATTTACTATGAGTGCGTTAATGAAACTGAACCTACAGCCATTGCATAAAGGATTGGAATCATTTCATTATCGCTGGCTTGTAGTGGCCTACTTGCTAATGTCAGTTTTTTCTCAATCGGCTTCTGCAACTCTTTTGACACCAGAGAATCAGCAGAAAATCGAGCTGGCGGTGTGGCGATACGCCATTGATACGCCGCTATTGATGGAAACTATTGGCTGGTTTCGTGAATTGACAAAGGATTCGCGTGAATCAACCGCTATTGCTGAGCTGGCGCGCTTGGAGTTCATGCAGGCGCAACTCGAGCGTGACAAAAAGCGTCGCGTGCAATTGTTTGAAAATTGTATCGCCATCGCCGACCAAGCCTTGGCGTTGAATGGCAATGATGTGCGAGCTTTGTTTTGGAAAGCTGTTGCTATGGGGAAAATGGCTGAGGGTAGCGGTATAGTGAATGCGCTGAGAATGCTGCGGCCAATGGAAAAAAATTTATTAAGCGTAATTGCGTTAGATGAGAAATACGAGAATGCCGGCGCGCATCGTGCGTTGGGCCGTATGTATCATAAGCTGCCGGGATTTCCCCTCAGCTTCGGTGATAATCAGAAAGCCCTGAAACATTTGAAACGCGCACATGATCTTTTTCCAAGCGATGTCATTACCCGGGCTTTTTATGCGGAACTGCTCTACGATGTAGGCAGAATTGAGGAAGCGCGCAAACATGCTGATTTTGTTCTGGCAACACCGATAGCCGATGAAGATGCGCTGGAATACGCGGAATATGTCAATATCGCGCTGGCAGTTATCGAAAAAACCGGTAAATCAGCAATTAAACTGGGGAATTTGTAACCTTGTCAGGTGTGGATCCAAAAGCCATGACTAAACTGAATCGGCATTTTTCTATCAATTTTCCTTAAACTCAGCATTAAACCTCTTGGTTAACTTTTTCACGGACTGAGTCCAGTCCGATTCGCTAAAAAACATCCAACAAATGTTTGAATGAAATGCTATGACAGAAACTGTGATTGATCTGATCCGTCATGGTGAACCCATCAACGGTCATCGTTATCGCGGCTACAACATTGATGATCCGCTCACCGAAAAGGGCTGGTCGCAAATGTGGAATGCTGTTGGCGAGTACCGTGCATGGAACCACATCATCACCTCTCCGCTGCAACGCTGCCGAGCATTTTCCCACGCATTGGGTGAACGTCACGGCATCGATGTCACGGTTGAACCCCGTTTTAAGGAAGTCGGTTTTGGCGAATGGGAAGGGCTCAACCATGATGACGTCAAAATTGGCCGAGCTGCGGAATACCAGGCTTTTTTAAATGATCCCGTGAATCGCCGGCCGCAGGGCGCAGAACCACTGGATGATTTTATCCAGCGGGTCGATTCAGCTTATCAAGAAGCTGTCGAACGCTATAGCGGAAGCCATTTTCTGATCGTTGCACATGCCGGCGTGATGCGTGCATTGATTGCAAAAACCATCCAGGCGCCTGCATCCGGTTTATATCGCATCAAAATCAGCAATGGCGGTGTAACGCGCATTCGTCAAACGCAAACGGGCGGGGTACTGGAATTGTTGAATGGAAAGCTGTCGGATTGATAATAATTTTAATGAACTACCAGAAAGTTTATTTAGCCGATCTCATTTGCAATATTTACTGATCTGATATCACTATACGCGGGTGAGCTGCTGGTAATGCTTCATCAATGCTCGTATCACTTATCAAGCTAGCCTGATAAAAATTGCATTTCAAATTTAAAGCCGTTTTTTATTTCGTCAATTCTTTTTTTGACTTACATCAAACTATATCGTAGCAAATTATTTTAGTATCAAAAAATAAAGCATATTACGGCGCAATCGCATTTCAAGGAAATAAGAT
>CADEDJ010000059.1 GCA_902826055.1 uncultured Nitrosomonas sp.
CAACTGGTAACTTTTGGATGTTGATACCTGGTAAATTTTGAATGTTGATTGACACAGTAGACCTGCTCAGAGGCCTCATTGATAAGATTGTACTAACGCCCAAAGCGTCAGGAACAGAATACGCCATCGACCTGCATGGCGACCTTGCCGGAATTTTGACAGTTGCGGCAGGCAAGCAGCAAAAGATTAGCGATCATGATCCTTTGTTGCAGCAAGTCAAAATGATGACCGAATCAGGTGATCAAAAACATGGTTGTCAGAAAGATTCTAATGCTGACGAAATTTCCTCGAAAGAGGATTTGTCAGACAAGAACGAGATGGTTAACCTAAATGCACGTTCATCCCGTAAATCTGAATCAGCTGAAAAGCCGCATGAAACGGCGATTCTCAGCAAGGATAGATGGTTGCGGGGGCAGGATTTGAACCTACGACCTTCGGGTTATGAGCCCGACGAGCTACCAGGCTGCTCCACCCCGCGTCAAAGAAGGAAGTATAGCACAAGCTTGGTTATACAGGTCAATCAAAGTCTTTTGCTGCTTAACATCTCTTTTGAGAAAAATTACAAAAGAACATGCACATGCTGAAGAAAAAGAAAGAAGAAAATCATGATTAATTTGTAATGGATATGAGAATTACAATTCAAGCGGTCTATAAACAACTTTTTAGAGCTACCGGTAGTACATCCTATAAGGCAATCGAAAACATTTGATTTAGTGCTTTCATAAAATCAACTATGTCGATATTGAGGAAAATCAAGAATGAAATTCCTCCATCATGTTATACCTACGGTAAAATATAACTAATTTACAATAGTACTCTTTCATAAACGTTACAGTCATTATTTGAATGATTCGAAAATAGTCGAAATCACACAAGTTTGAAATATCTGACCGCACCTATTTCCAGCATTAAACTAAAATCGGGAGCTTGCATGAACACACCACAAGTCAAAGAATTTTTGATTAATCTTCAAGATAACATCGTCAAGGGGCTTGAACAAATTGACGGTAAAACATTTAAGCGTGATCGATGGGATAGGCCGGAGGGTGGCGGCGGTATGAGTAGCGTTATTGAAGAAGGCAACGTACTGGAACGTGGGGGTGTGAATTTCTCGCATGTGTATGGCGCAGGATTACCTGCTTCCGCGACCGCTGCTCGTCCTGAGCTAGCCGGCCGCTCATTTGAGGCGATGGGCGTATCTTTAGTATTGCATCCTCGCAATCCCTATGCGCCGACAGTGCATATGAATGTACGTTTCTTTGAAGCAAGTAAGGAAGGTGCCGAACCGGTGTGGTGGTTTGGTGGCGGGATGGATCTCACACCTTATTATGGCTACGCTGAAGACGCGATACATTTCCACCAAAGCTGCAAGAACGCATTACAGCCATTTGGCGATGATTGCTATCCGCGTTTGAAAAAATGGTGTGATGAATATTTTTATTTAAAGCATCGCAAAGAACCACGTGGCATAGGCGGTGTTTTTTTTGATGATTTGAATCAACCGGATTTTTCCACTTGCTTTAACCTTACTCAGCGTGTCGGTGAGCATTTTCTAGCCGCTTATCTGCCCATTCTGGAAAGGCGTAAAGATACTTCATACGGTGATCGCGAACGTGATTTCCAGGCTTACCGGCGCGGTCGATACGTCGAATTTAATCTGGTCTGGGATCGCGGCACACTCTTCGGTTTGCAAACGGGGGGACGTACAGAGTCCATATTGATGTCATTACCGCCCATTGTTAAATGGCGTTACGATTGGAAACCTGTAGCAGGTAGCGCTGAAGATAAATTGTATACGGACTTTCTAATCGCTAAAGACTGGGTATGACTGCGTTGTTTGATGTTCGAGTCGCACTAATAAAATCGGATAATCCGTGTGAGTAATAAGTTATCGCTTAATAATCAAATCCTGCTAGGCGTCGTGACAGGCGCAATATTGGGTTTCTGGTTGATGACGCTGGGGCGGGAATCGCAAATCACGCAAAGTGGATTGTATGTTGCCAAATTGGTGGGTACATTATTTACTGATTTATTGCGGATGGTATTGATTCCACTGGTTTTTACATCGATCGTCGTCGGCGTGGCCAATCTACGGTTACACCGGCAAATGAATCGCGTCTGGCAGGTGGCGCTCATTTTCTTTGTGTCGACGATGGCGCTTGCCGTCTTAGTGGGATTAACGGCTGCGAATATATTGCAGCCCGGTAGCGGACTGCAAATAACGATGTTTCAGGATGCCATGCAAGATTTTCGAGTGACACAGATGTCGCTATCCGATTTTTTTGCACACTTCCTGCATTCGTTGTTTCAGAATCCGATCGCCGCGTTAGCGCAAGGTAACGTGCTGGCAGTGGTGATATTTGCATTATTACTGGGTATTGCCTTGGTTGTCGGCGGGGAGCGCTATCGCAACATATTGATCCTAATGCAGGAATTCCTGGAATTGATACTCATGCTGGTGGGTTGGATTATGCGTCTGGCGCCATTCGGCATTATGGCGTTAGTACTGCAATTAGTGGCTGCACAAGATATCAGCTTGCTGGAAACATTGTTCAAATTCGTAGCGATTGTACTGGGTATTACATTGTTGCATGGCATCGTAGTCTTGCCTTTGATTCTTTACCTCACTACCGGCATAACACCTTTTAAATTCTGGCGGGGCGGGCGGGAAGCCCTCATTACGGCATTTGCTACCAGTTCCAGTGCAGCAACATTACCGGTTACCTTACGCTGCGCTGAACAACATCTGCATGTTAAGCGCGATGTTGCAGGTTTCGTGATTCCTTTGGGTGCTACTATGAATATGGATGGCACGGCACTTTATGAAGCAATTGCCGCTTTGTTCATCGCTAATTTGATAGGAATGGAACTCAGCCTGTCGCAACAGATGGTTGTGTTTATAACCGCCATGCTTGCAGCAATTGGGGCGCCAGGCATTCCCAGTGCTGGCATGGTGACGATGGCTGTGGTACTGCAATCGGTTGGACTGCCGGTTGAAGCAATCGCCATTTTGTTGCCTGTTGACCGCATATTGGATACGGTGCGAACGATGGTAAATGTGGAAGGCGATCTGATTGGCAGTCTAGTAGTACAGAAATGGGTCAAACAATCCGAGTCAAATTAATAGCAGATAATCACTCAGATCAATTCGTCATCACGAAAATGCTGTTGTATCTCCAATACCTTATCGACATTACTAATCAGTGCTTCTACACAATCACGATCCAGTTTTGAGTTGGACATTTTCCGCAGTACGGCAAAAGCTTCCTCGTTACTCCACGCCGCTTTATAAGAACGGCGCGAGGTCAATGCATCAAACACATCAGCCACGGCACTGATGCGTGCTTCGATAGGAATTTCTTCACCCTTTAAACCCTTAGGATAACCGCTGCCATCGATGGCTTCATGATGATATTCGGCAATATTGCGTAAAATATCAACATGGCCAAATGTGCCTAAACTGAAATCCTTAAGCACGGAATCGATAATTTCGCGACCTTTCTCCGGGTGAGTTTTCATAACATCAAACTCGTTGTCATTTAGTTTGCTGGGTTTACGCAGAATATTATCGGGAATGCCAATCTTGCCGACATCGTGCATCGGTGAAAATAAAAAAATATGTTCAATCTGCTCATCAGAGATTTTATAAGATGCAGCGAGTTTGCGTGCGATCAAACGGGCATAGTGGGCCGTCCGATCAATGTGTGAACCGGTTTCAAGATCACGGTAATGTGTCATGCTGCGCGCCGCGCGCACTGCAGCAAGCAAGGTGCGTATGGCCGTTAACTCATTAATCACCATAAGTGCGATGAGATGGCCATAAATGTCGATCTGGCGCAAAGTGGCGAGTGTAAAAGGGTGTTCTTGTAACGAATTAAAAAACAGAAAGCCAATGAAAGCGCCACTTTGATAAAGTGGCATCGTATAGCTGGATCTATAGCCTCGAGCCGCGATGCGCTTGGTATGTTCATGCGTGCCATGCGAGAAAATATTAAGATCCTGTACCAAGCGTGGACGGCGATGCTCGATGATGGTGCGTAATGAAGGCGCCGCGCTCAGCGGTGCTTCGTAAGTGGTTACCGGATTGTCACTGCCTTCCGTGCTATGCGTGTAAGTTTTTAGCATCTCAGTTTGCTCGTCAAAAAGTGCAATCGCCAGGCGGTCTATAAAGGAAAAATCCTGACGAATCACTTGGTGCAGGAAGCGCAGCTTTTCAGTCAATGGCAAGTTCTCATGTAAATTAGCCAAAGTATCCTGATGCGTAAAAAGGTCTTCTTCCTTTTCCATAAAACTCCCTCAGCTAATGATTATCGTGTTCCGCCATATCCCAAAATTTATTAAGATTTATGGTTCATAGGGTAAATAGGCAGGTGACAATTTTTAATAAATGATGCAGGTTTTTTTAATTCTATAACGATTTATTACTCTAGGGAGGTAAAAATAACCGAGTCATTCAATCGAGAAACACTGCAACACATTCCAATTTATATTCCTTTGCGGTGCCATGCGGCAATTTGCCGCGCGACAATTTGTCACATTTTCAAAAGAAATTATCCTCCTTACAATTTACTCAGCGTGGTTGACTAATACTAAATAGATAGCAAACACCACGATGATAACACTCACTATATTTTTCTGACGTAAACAGAGGAGATTGTGAAGCGCTTGAAAAAACATCATGCGCTTGCATTAAGCTTATGAAAATACCAAAACGACTAGAACCCCTCATCGAAGAAGGTATGATTGATGATGTATTGTGTCAATTAATGACCGGCAAAGAAGGCATGATTTACATGGTACGCTGCGGTAACGATATTCGCTGTGCTAAGGTATATAAGGAAACTAACAAACGCAATTTTCTATCGCGATTTTCTTATATTGATGATCGCAGGGTTAAAAATAGCAGACGCACCCGAATCATGGAAAAGTTGAGTCATTCTGAGCAACAATTACACGAGGAAGCATGGCAATCGACTGAAGTCGATATGTTATGTCGCCTTGAAACTTCCGGTATACGAGTTCCTAAGTTCTATAATTTTTTTGCCGGTGTATTGCTCATGGAACTTATTACAGATTCAGAAGGAAATGTAGCTTCACGTTTGAGTGATTTAATACTGACACCAAAACAAGCACGTGAATATCATCGAATACTCATCAAACAGATTGTAAAAATGCTCTGTGCCGGAATTGTACACGGTGATTTATCACAATATAACGTGCTCGTAGGCAGCAGTGGCCCAGTAATTATCGACTTACCTCAGGCGGTTAGTGCGGCTAATAATCACTCGGCTCGTACCATCATCAAACGTGATGTAGATAATTTGACGGCTTACTTCAGCCGATTTTGCCCAGAGCTGGCAAAAACCGATTATGCTACCGAAATATGGTGTTACTATCAGCGCGGGCAACTGCCTTACGCTATTTTAAGCGGGAATACTCATCACTTGGAGCAAGAAAAATCCGTACCTGTAAATATTAGTGATGTGCTACAAATTATCAATGAGGTAATAAAAAAGGAAATGGCATGGCAACGGCATAAGCAAACCAGATTGATTAGCCATTTGTCACAATGCTGAACTGGAGCCCAGATAGGTCGGCATTGCCTTTAGTCACGTATGTTCATACCCGCAAACATTCAATTTTGTCGCCTAGCCAGCGTTCAATATGTTGTTGCACTAACTCCGGATAGTCGTTAAGCATTTTATCCGCTGCTGCATGTGTTGCTGAAAGAAGCGCTTTATCTTGCTCCACATCGGCAAAACGCAACATGGGTACGCCACTTTGCCGCGCTCCAAGAAATTCACCAGGTCCTCTTAATAATAAGTCCTGGCGAGCAATTTCGAAACCATCGGTATGCTCAAAAATGATTTTGAGCCGCTTGCGGGCAATTTCCGACACAGGTTGTTGAAACATTAAAATACAAACGCTGGCTTCCGAACCCCGTCCGATTCGCCCACGCAATTGATGCAATTGCGATAATCCCATGCGTTCGGCATTTTCTATTATCATCAAGGATGCGTTGGGAACATCAACTCCTACCTCAATCACGGTAGTAGCGACTAGCAATTGCGTTTCGCCTTGCTTGAACGCATGCATGACTGCGGCTTTCTCCTGCGTTGTTAAGCGGCCATGCACAAGGCCAATATTTAAATGCGGAAAAACTTTGCATAAATTGCCATGCGTTTCCACCGCAGTTTGTAATTGCAGCGTTTCCGATTCTTCGATCAACGGACACACCCAATATACTTGTTTTCCTTGCTCGCAAGCATGGCGTATGCGTGTGATGATTTCATCACGACGATCGTCAGCGACTAATTTGGTTAGTATCGGAGACCGTCCGGGTGGCAGCTCATCGATAATCGATACATCGAGATCGGCAAAATAACTCATAGAAAGTGTGCGTGGTATCGGAGTTGCACTCATCATGAGCTGATGCGGAACTCTATCGGAGCACAATCCTTTCAGTCGTAAGGCTAAACGCTGATGCACGCCAAACCGGTGTTGCTCATCGATAATCGCCAACCCTAATTGATGAAACAATACTTGATTTTGAAATAACGCATGTGTCCCGACAGCCAACTGTACACTACCTAGCGCAATGTCATCTAATACCGCTTGTTTTTGTTTCTTTTTTTGGCTGCCGGATAGCCAGGCAATGCTTATTCCTAGTGGTTCAAACCATGCAACGAGCTTTTGATAATGTTGCTCTGCAAGGATTTCAGTCGGTGCCATGATAGCTGCTTGGAAGCCATTCTCGATTGCTTGCAATGCCGCCAAAGCGGCGACGATGGTCTTGCCGCTGCCGACATCGCCTTGCAATAAACGTTGCATGGGATGCGCAGCGCCCAAATCACGGCTGATTTCAGTGAATGCTTTGATTTGTGCGGCTGTCAGTTTGAATGGCAGTTGCGCTAAAAATTGTTGCGTTAATTTGTTAACCGGTGCAAGTACTGGCGCAGCATGACTGCGACGCTGCCGGTAATGCAAGCGCATTGATAGTTGCTGTGCCAACAACTCGTCGAACTTGATACGTTGCCAAGCCGGATGCGTTCGTAACTGCAATGCATCAAGCGATGCCTCGGGCGGCGGATTATGCAAGCATGTCACGCTGTCTTGAAAACTTATCAAACGATATTGATTAAGGATCATGCCCGGCAAAGTCTCAGCTAGTGCTTGTAAAGTCTGTGGACTCTGCAGAACTTGCTTGATCAATTTGGCTAAAATTTTCTGTGTCAGACCTGCAGTGGTAGGGTAAATTGGGGTCATTGTTTCGGCCAATGATTCTCCTTCGTGCACGATGCGGCACTTGGGGTGCACCATTTCTGCGCCAAAAAAACCATTGCGAATTTCTCCCAAAAGCCGTACTCGCTTACCCACTGCATAGGTTTTAATCTGACTGGCATAAAAATTCAGAAAGCGCATTGCCAAAATGCCGCTACTGTCTTCAACCTGACAAACCAATTGTCGTCGAGGCCGAGCAATCACTTCAGTGTTAACGATCACGCCTTCTACCTGCACCGTTTGTCCTCGAGGGGCATCGGCAATCAGAAACAAATGGGTTTCATCTTCATAGCGAATCGGAAAATGCAATAGCAAATCCAGCTCGGTACGAATGCCTAAGCGGGATAATTTCTCTCGCACCGCGGTACCGATGATCATGCTACGTTGAAATTATCCCGCATTAACCAATTAACTGAATTGCAATGATTACACTACCATGATTGCATCCATTTCCACCAATGCGCCACGCGGCAGCGCGTTGACACCAATTGCAGCACGAGCCGGATAGGGTTCGCTAAAATGACTCGCCATAATCTCATTGACCAGAGCAAAATTATTGAGATCGGTTAGAAATATATTCAATTTGACAATATCATTTAAGCTCCCGCCGCTTGCTTTTGCCACGGCTTTCAAATTGGAAAATACTTGTTGAATTTGTGCCTCAATATCATCGGCCATTTGCATGTTTATGGGATCCAATCCGATTTGTCCCGATAAATACACGGTACTGCCCCCGTTCACGCGAATCGCCTGCGAATAGGTACCGATTGCCTGCGGCGCATCGACCGTATGGATTATTTGCTTTGTCATTTTTTCTCCTAATGAATTTACTCAATATTTTTTGTTCGATATAGTAGGCACCCGTAAACAATATCTGCAATCTGCTACTGTGTAATGATGCAGTGAACTTTGGCGCAATTCAACTCAACAAGAATTTTGCAAATTTTTATTAAATTTCATACGTAATGCAAAAACTGATCATTCAAGGCGGTACACCGCTCATCGGCGAAACAGTCATTTCTGGGGCAAAAAATGCGGCATTGCCTGTTTTATGTGCCGCGCTTCTGACTAAAGAATCTTTAGAAATTAACAATGTTCCGGCACTTCAGGACATTACTACTATGCTGTCTTTGCTCAAACAAATGGGCACAGATATTACAACAGATAGTGCATCTCAGGTTATCTTATCAGCTACCGCTCTGACCCATCTTGTTGCGTCTTATGAAATGGTTAAAACCATGCGTGCAGCGATTCTAGTATTGGGTCCTCTCCTTGCTCGTGCGGGAGAAGCCAACATTTCATTACCCGGCGGGTGTGCGATCGGATTACGGCCAGTCGATCAGCATATCAAAGGTCTACAAGCAATGGGTGCAGTCATCAATATCAAACATGGCTATATTCATGCCGAGGCAAAGAAACTGCATGGTGCGCGTATTGTATTTGACATTGTCACGGTAACCGGAACGGAAAATCTAATGATGGCGGCAACGCTGGCGCAGGGGACAACAATCCTTGAAAACGCTGCTCGAGAACCTGAAATTGTTGATCTTGCCAATTGCTTGAATGCAATGGGTGCAAAAATTCACGGCGCCGGTACCGATATCATTGTAATTGAAGGCGTACCGACACTACATGGCGCAAAACATACCGTCATGCCGGACCGGATTGAGACAGGTACATTTTTAGTCGCAGCTACGGCTACTGGTGGAAAAATCTATCTGAAAGAGACAGGCGCCCATTTACTTGATGCTGTGCTTGATAAGCTATCTGAGGCTGGTGCTGAAATTCACGCCGATAAGAATTGGATTTATTTGAAAATGCACACCAAACCCAAATCTGTCAATCTACGCACTGCTCCTTATCCGGCTTTCCCGACTGACATGCAGGCCCAATTTATGGCATTGAATTGTATCGCCAACGGTACAGCCATTATTACCGAAACAATCTTTGAAAATCGACTCATGCATGTGCAGGAGTTAAAACGCATGAATGCCAATATTGAAGTGGAGGGTAACGCCGCAATTATATATGGTGCGCAATTGGATGGCGCCCATGTCATGGCAACTGATTTACGTGCTTCAGCTAGTCTTGTAATTGCTGGCCTCATTGCCCAAGGCGAAACAATCATCGACCGCATTTATCATCTTGATCGCGGCTATGAACACTTAGAAAAAAAATTATCCGCACTTGGCGCTCATATTAAACGTATCGATTAATAAAAGAAAAAGGCCTTTGAGAAACCAAAGGCCTTTAGATAAAGTAGTAAAAACTTGTCAGAATGCTGTGCTTATAACTTTGCTAAATTGTAGCTGACAACAACGGTAGCAATTTTTTTATTCAATCCCATGACTGGAATGACAAGTATTTTTTTACCATCCACATCAGATTTAACTGATATTTTTTGTAAGCCAAGGATTTCCTTAGGATAAAGTTCGGCAGCTTTTGCTTCTTCAAGTCGTTTATCCGTTGAAACCAATAATTGACCTTCTTCATTAATCAGTACTACTCTTTCGGTATCTCTCATTTTGACGATTTCGCTTAGATACTGGTCAATTTGATCAAGATTGTTACGAATCAGCTCGCTACGTACTGCCCACGATAAAACCTGCCCAAAACGTTCCTCTTCTTTGATGTATTGCTGATCGGCGTATTCTCTGGCTTGTTGCGTGATCAAAACGCGTTCATGCTCAAGTTTCTTGGCCATGTTAGATTCCACTTTACTAACTGCAATGGTTTTCCATGCAAAGAGTAATACGATAAGCCCAACAAGCACCGCAATATATTTGGTAGGTAATTGCGCTGGAATTTTATCAAACCATTCAAATTTGCCATTAAACATTGAAAAAAAAGTGTCAGCTTTCGATTGCTCATTTTGATTTTGCTTGTTTCGATCCGCCATAAAATAACTCCTTGTATAGATGATGTAACAGAGGAAAGCCGAATTATCCACTAAACATAAGCGAAGTAAAAGTAAAACCTAGCAATTAAATCACCTCATTGTTGCTTTGCAGTCGAAATCTGCTTGGAATGATTAGCATTATTGAGGGTATTTAATAAAACGCGCATATTTAACAAAAAGGGTTACAGCAATTACTAAAAAATGGCGGCATTCTATATTTGACCGAGCATTATGTTTATAATCACTTCATTGCCAAGTAAAAACGAGAAATAAGAACAACAAGATGAGTGACGATTCAGCATTCGAACAAGATCAACAACAAAAAAGTGACAAAAAAAATTGGTCGGGACGATTTAATGAGCCTGTTTCAGAGCTGGTAGAACGCTATACAGCATCGATTAACTTTGATCAACGTCTTGCCGAGTACGATATTCAAGGGTCATTAGCGCACGCAAAAATGCTTGCAGCGCAGGGAATTATCAGTAACGAGGATTTAACTGCGATTGAACAAGGGTTGCATCAAATTCGCAATGAAATTCTTAATCACCAGTTTATCTGGTCGCAGCAGCTTGAGGATGTTCATTTGAATATCGAAAAACGTTTAACCGTACTCATCGGCGATGCTGGCAAGCGATTACATACCGGGCGCTCGCGCAATGATCAGGTAGCTACAGATATTCGCTTATTTTTACGTGCTTCAATTGATAACATTATCAACTTAATTAAAGCCATGCTACAGGCCCTTGTCAACCTGGCGCAACAGCATATTCACACCGTTATGCCTGGATTCACACATTTGCAGGTAGCGCAGCCGATATCTTTCGCTCATCACTTGATGGCTTATTTTGAAATGTTAAAACGCGATATCGAAAGACTGATTGACTGCCGCAAACGTGTAAACCAACTCCCTCTGGGCGCTGCCGCATTGGCTGGCACCAGTTATCCGATTAATCGGGAACTGGTTGCACAAATACTTGGCTTTGAAGGAGTTTGTAAGAACTCGCTGGATGCGGTATCTGACAGGGATTTTGCCATTGAATTCTGTGCTTGTGCGGCTGTAATTATGACTCATCTATCGCGCATGTCGGAAGAATTCATTTTATGGATGAATCCTTTATTCGGCTTTATCCAATTGGCCGATCGATTCTGCACAGGTTCGTCCATCATGCCACAAAAAAAGAACCCGGATGTTCCTGAACTGGTGCGCGGCAAAACCGGCCGCATTAATGGTCATTTGGTTGCATTGCTGACATTGATGAAAGCGCAGCCGCTGGCGTATAACAAAGATAATCAAGAAGACAAAGAACCATTGTTTGATACTGTAGATACGCTAACGGACACGCTTCGAATTTATACTGACATGCTCGCAGGCATTCAGGTTAATCAAGAGGCCATGCGCCAAGCAGCACTACAGGGTTATGCGACCGCCACTGATTTGGCCGATTATCTGGTCAAAAAAGGTATTCCTTTCCGCGATGCCCATGAAGTAGTAGCCAAAACAGTACAATTTGCCGAACAGCAAGGCTGCGATCTCAATGACCTTGAATTAAGTGAGTTGCAGCAATTTTCATCACATATTGAGCCCGATATTTTTGCCAATTTAACGCTGGAAGGCTCGATGGAAAGCCGCAAACATACTGGTGGAACTGCATCCCATCAAGTGCAAACGGCTATTAATGAGGCCAAACAATGGCTATGTTAGCCAGCAAATACAGCAAAAATTTTCGTTTGTATGACTAACATAGAAGCCTGGCACGACATCGGTGCACAAATCTCAGCAACTACCAATAGCCAATTCTCAGTTAAAGAAAGTCATCCTATCGGCGGTGGTTGTATCAATCAGGCGTACTGCATCAGCGACAATGAACAACGTTATTTTGTTAAATTAAATACGCCAGACGAACTCCGAATGTTTGAAGCCGAAGCGGCCGGTTTAATGGAAATTTACCAATCGCATACTTTGCATATTCCTATGCCGGTCTGTTATGGGCTCAATAAAGAGTATGCTTGGCTCGTTCTCCAATATATCGACATCGATAAAGCTAGCCGTGGCAACGCAATAGATTTGGGATTAAAACTGGCCGCCATGCATCGTACTACCGCCAAGCATTTTGGCTGGACTCGCAATAATACGATTGGAAAAACTACGCAAATCAATACTCCTTCTTCAAATTGGATTGAATTTTGGCGCACTCAGCGCTTAGCTTATCAGCTAGAGCTCGCTAAAATTAACGGCTTTAATGGCAAACTGCAAACACTAGGAGAACAACTGCTCAGCGATCTGGATAAAGTAATAACATCATCACCAGTACCTTCGCTAGTGCATGGCGATTTGTGGAGTGGCAATTATGCTTTTGACACTATGAATAACCCGGTTTTATTTGATCCTGCTGTATATTATGGTGACCGTGAAGTTGATATTGCAATGACTGAGCTTTTCGGTGGCTTTTCAGCAGATTTTTATTCTGCATATCGACGCGATTATCCGCTGGATTCGGGGTATAATATCCGCAAAATAGTCTATAATCTTTATCATATTCTGAATCATTTGAACCTTTTTGGCAGTAGTTATCGCCATCAAGCCGAACACATGATGAATATTTTACTTGCTGAAATTCGCTAATAAACATTGGGTAATACTGTCCACTCAAATGCTGTGCAAAAGCTGTCTGTTTATTTCTTTGGTTTATTCTGGTTGCTATAGTTACTCATGACCAAATATGTTTTTGTTACTGGCGGTGTTGTTTCTTCCTTAGGAAAAGGCATAGCAGCCGCATCTTTGGCAGCACTGCTTGAAACACGTGGTATTAAAGTGACTATGCTCAAACTGGATCCATACATTAATGTGGATCCTGGCACCATGAGTCCATTTCAACATGGTGAGGTATTTGTGACCGAAGATGGTGCCGAAACAGATCTTGATTTGGGTCACTACGAGCGTTTCATCAGTACACGCATGACCCGGCATAATAACTTTACAACCGGTCAGATCTACGAAAGTGTAATCCGCAAAGAAAGGCGCGGCGATTATTTAGGCGGCACCGTCCAGGTCATCCCTCATATCACCGATGAAATAAAACGTTATATACAGGCCGGTGTCGGTGATGCACAAGTGGCAATCATTGAGATAGGCGGTACTGTAGGTGATATTGAGTCCTTGCCTTTTTTGGAAGCGATCCGCCAGATGGCCGTGCAGCATCCGCGTCAGGATACTTGTTTTATCCATCTCACCTTATTACCTTATATTGGCTCGGCAGGTGAATTAAAAACCAAACCGACGCAGCATTCTGTCAAAGAATTGCGAGAAATCGGCATACAGCCGGATGTTCTGTTATGCCGATCAGATCGCATGTTGCCTCAGGATGAACGCAGAAAAATAGCGCTCTTCACCAATGTACAAGAAGAAGCTGTGATTTCTGCAATTGATGTGGATTGTATCTATAAAATTCCAGCTTTGTTACACGAACAGATGCTTGATGAAATTATCTGTCACAAGCTGAATATCCTTGCCAAGCCTGCGGATCTAAGTGTGTGGAAAAAATTGGTTTATGCTCTCGAGCACCCAAGATATTCTGTAGATATTGCTATTGTTGGTAAATATGTCGATCTAACTGAATCTTATAAATCATTATCGGAAGCACTAATTCATGCGGGCATCCATACCGACAGTCAAATCAATATTACTTATGTGGATTCAGAGAATATCGAAAAAGAAGGTACGGATTGCCTAATTAACATGCACGCCATCTTGGTTCCAGGCGGTTTTGGCAAACGTGGCGTGGAAGGCAAGATTATGGCAATCAAATTTGCACGTACTCACCATATTCCTTATTTGGGTATTTGCCTCGGTATGCAGCTCGCTGTTATCGAGTACGCTCGCAATAAAACCCAGATGAAAGGTGCTCATAGTACTGAATTTAATCCTGACACACCCTATCCGGTCATAGGCTTGATCACTGAGTGGCGTACACGTGATGGGCATATAGAAACAAGAGACGAACATTCTGATTTTGGCGGTAGTATGCGATTGGGAGGGCAAGAATGCCTTCTGAAAATAGGCTCTCTCGCATGGAAAGCTTATGGCGCCGATAAAATTATCGAACGTCATCGTCATCGTTACGAAGTTAACAGCATTTACATTCCTAATCTTGAAAAAGCTGGACTGTATATCAGCGGCTTATCTAAAGAAGAAAAGCTGTGTGAAATGATAGAACTCTCTGAAGATGAACACCCATGGTTTCTGGGCTGTCAATTCCATCCTGAGTTTACTTCTACACCACGGCAGGGTCATCCGTTATTCAAATCTTATGTCCAAGCAGCCATTAGCTTTTCAAACAGCCGCTCAATTACCAATGATGAAAAATTACGTGCAGTACGCAATAATTTATAAATAATTTTTTCGCTTTTAATCAAAGTAATTCATTTCAAAATCGAACTTACTTACAGTTACAGCAGAAATAACACTTACAATACTTAATACAGGAAAAATGTAGCATGAGTGCAATAGTAGATGTCATTGCCCGTGAAATTCTTGATTCTCGCGGCAATCCAACCATTGAAGCAGATGTACTGCTGGAATCTGGTGTATTAGGCCGGGCATCCGTGCCTTCTGGTGCCTCCGTTGGAACCCGGGAAGCCGTAGAATTGAGAGATGGCGACGCACAACGCTACTCAGGTAAAGGCGTGCTTAAAGCGGTGGAAAATGTTAATACTGAAATTTCTGAAACCCTCATGGGCCTTGATGCTGTTGATCAGAGCTTTATAGATCAAGCACTCATGGATTTGGATGGTACAGAAAACAAATCCCGCATCGGCGCCAATGCAATTCTGGCGGTATCGCTGGCAGTTGCCAAAGCTGCTGCGGAAGAATCAGGGCTGCCACTCTACCGCTATCTGGGTGGTGCAGGATTAATGTCGATGCCGGTTCCTCTGATGAATTTGATTAATGGCGGCGCACATGCCAATAACAATATTGACATGCAAGAATTCATGATAATACCGTTCGGAATTGCCAATTTTCATGATACTGTTCGCTGTGGCGCAGAGATTTTTGCTGCACTAAAAAAACTGATCAACGAAAAACAAATGCCAACCACAGTCGGTGACGAAGGTGGTTTTGCACCCAATCTGGCTAATAATGAAGCGGCTTTGCAGCTGATGGTGCAAGCCATTGATCACGCAGGTTACCAGGCAGGTAAAGATGTCGCTATCGGCATTGACTGCGCTAGCTCTGAATTCTTCCAGGATGGCAAGTATCACCTGACATCGGATGGATTACACTTAACGCCAACGCAATTTGTTGATTATTTATCTTCATGGGTAGATAAATATCCAATTATCAGTATTGAAGATGGCATGAGCGAACATGATTGGGATGGCTGGGAATTACTCACGAATAAATTAGGAAAATCGATTCAACTCGTCGGTGATGACATATTTGTTACCAATGCAAAAATCCTGCAACAAGGGATTCAACGTAAAATTGCCAATTCCATATTGATCAAAGTCAATCAAATTGGTACCTTAACCGAAACTCTCGCGGCTATTGAGATGGCAAAATGTGCAGGGTACACTGCCGTCATTTCGCATCGCTCTGGTGAAACAGAAGATACAACGATCGCTGATATTGCGGTTGCCACGAATGCCCTACAAATCAAAACCGGTTCACTCTCTCGTTCCGATCGTCTCGCCAAATACAATCAATTACTGCGCATTGAAGAAGATTTGGGGGAATCCGCTCGTTATGCGGGTCGAAAGGCATTTTATCAACTTAAATAATGAAGCTCCTGGCTTTTGTTCTACTCGTGTTGATAGCGTTGCTACAATATCCTTTGTGGCTCGGCAAAGCGAGCTGGATAAAAGTCGGGCAAGTCGAACAAGATGTAATTGCTGCGCGTGAAAACAATTTAAAATTACAAGATCGCAATAGCATGCTTGAAGCAGAAGTTAATGATTTGAAACAGGGACTTGAGGCAATTGAGGAACGCGCACGTAGCGACCTTGGCATGGTTAAACACGATGAAATCCTGTTCCAGATTGTCAAAGGTGCACAGCCTTAATTTTCATATCTCTTAATATTCCATCATAAAAATATTTCCCTCATTGGAAATACGCATTGACTCATTAAAAACCATACTACTTAGGAGCCGTTGCCACATCTAAAATCATACCAGTTGGAAACAATAAGGAAGGAGATTTAGATGATGATCAAATCAATGAGTCTGGCTGCTCGGAGGGAGTTGCAGGCAATTATCAAGCAGAAGTATCATAATGCGAGTTGGGTGGATAGGAGTAATTCCAATTTGCATTAGAAACTGAAATAATAATACCATGATTTATGAGGGAGG
>CADEDJ010000060.1 GCA_902826055.1 uncultured Nitrosomonas sp.
AAACGGTGGTTTTAGATTCTCTTGGGGCAGGATATAATGTTTATTTTTTGCAGGCCTTCCATGAAGCATTTATTCTTATCACTGCTATTGTGTTTCATTATGTCGTCGGCAGTTGCTCAACAGCAAGGCATATCCATAGCCGCCAAAGCTTACATGCTGTCAGATTTTCAGACCGGACAAGCATTAATCAGCCAAAACGAGCATGAGCGTATAGAACCTGCTTCGCTCACCAAGTTGATGACCGCTTATGTAGTATTTTCAGCTTTAAAGCAAAATCGCCTTGCACTAGATCAAGCCGTACCGGTATCACAAGCTGCCTGGAAAATGATTGGATCACGCATGTTTATTGAACCCAATAAAAAGGTTACTGTCGATGAGCTGATTCGAGGCATGATTGTGCAATCCGGTAATGATGCTTGTATCGCTTTAGCCGAAGCTGTTGCTGGTTCAGAAGGTAATTTTGCTGAAATGATGAATAAAGAAGCCGGACGCATGGGTATGATAAACACGAATTTCACTAATTCGACCGGACTGCCCGATCCTAATCACTACACTACGGCACATGATCTCACGATACTGGCAACCGCCATTATTAGGGATTTCCCCGAGTTTTACCCACTCTATTCACAAAAAGAATACACCTATAACAATATTACACAACCTAACAGAAATCGGTTGCTATGGCTAGATCCTCATGTCGACGGTATAAAAACAGGATGGACTCAAAATGCAGGCTTTTGTCTAATTACATCAGCAATACGTGATAAAAGACGATTAATTTCAGTGGTCATTGGTGCTAAATCGGCCAATGCACGTAGTGTTGAAAGCCAACGATTACTCAATTATGGTTTCCAGGCTTACGATACGTTGCATCTCTATAAGAAAAACGACGCACTGACTACAATTCATTTGTGGAAAGGCGCTCAGAATGAATTAAAAGCAGGCTTTGATCGCGATGTTTATTTTACGCTACTCAAAGGTCAGTCTGATAAATTGAAAGCCACTATGGAGTACAAACAACCGTTAGTCGCCCCTATCCAGCTCGGCCAGGAAGTTGGCACAGTAAAATTTACGTTGGAGGATAAAATTATCGAAACCTACCCATTGGTCGCCCTAGAAAAAGTTGATCTAGCGAATATTTTTGGCCGGGCTTGGGATAGTGTAAAATTACTTTTAAATTAGTATTACCCTCTTAAATCTTACACACAGCCTGTAAAAAAGACTCTCATGATATATCTGAATGGTAAATTTATGTCCATTGAGGAAGCATGCATTCCTGTTCTGGATCGCGGTTTTATTTTTGGCGATGGTGTATATGAAGTAATCCCCGCTTATTCACGCAGACCTTTTAGACTCGCCGAGCACTTGAGTCGACTACAGCATAGCTTAGATGGGATTCGACTGAAAAACCCTTTCAGTAATGAAGAATGGAAGAATTTGCTGGAACAAGTCATTGCTAATAATGATCCAGAAGACCAGTACTTATATCTGCACATCACTCGCGGTGTAGCAAAACGGGATCATGCATTTCCCGCTAATGTTCCAGCGACCGTTTTTATCATGAGTAATTCGCTATTACCACCGCCCAGTGAATTGCTGAGTAGCGGTGCATCTGCCGTAACCGCGCTTGATAATCGCTGGATACGCTGTGACGTCAAAGCCATTTCATTATTACCCAATGTATTATTACGGCAATTGGCCGTGGACGGGCATGCACTTGAAACCATTCTAATACGGGATGGTTTTTTAACAGAAGGGGCCGCCAGTAACATTTTTATTGTTAAAAACCAAGTACTACTCGCACCTCCAAAAAGTCATCTCATGCTGCCGGGAATTACATACGACGTTGTACTGGAACTCGCAGCAGCTAATCAAATTTCACTAGAAATTCGGGAAATTTCAGAATGGGAAGTGCGTACTGCAGATGAAATCCTGCTCACTTCGTCAACCAAAGAAATTATGCCAATTACATTGCTGGACACTAAAGCGGTAGGGAGCGGCAAACCAGGAGATATGTTTTTTCAATTACACGCGTTATATCAGCAGTACAAAACCACTCATATGCGTGGCCTTCCTGCTGATAACGCAAAAATATAAAACTCAGACAATACAAGCTCGCATTCAAGCCAACCCTCGCAGTATATATGACAGAGCAATCCTCACTCATTGAATACCCTTGTGATTTTCCCATCAAAATCATGGGCAAAGCACAGCAGGATTTCACACAAATTGCATTAGCAATCGTTAAGTATCATGCTCCCGATTTTGATACAGCGACAATATCTGTGAGGGCTAGTAAAAATGGTACATATTTAAGCATTACCTGTACAATTCGGGCCACGTCTCGGTCACAATTAGATGCGCTCTACCAGGCATTATCGAAGCATCCATTAGTATCTGTTGTATTATAGCAATATAATCATGACATTACGCCATTCGCCTTCGTTATCCAAAGAACCTTTTTTTCTCGTCAGAAAACTAGGATTATCTGATTACCAAGTAACCTGGCAAGCCATGAAAGATTTTACTCAGCGTCGAGCTGCAACAACTCGTGACGAAATATGGTTATTACAACACTCACCTGTATTTACCCAAGGTATTGCTGGAAGACCCGAACATCTATTGCACGATTTTGAGATTCCACTGATTAAAACCGATCGAGGCGGGCAAATTACTTACCATGGTCCAGGACAAATCATTGCTTATTTACTGCTAGATATTCGTCGTTTAAAACTTGGCGTACGAGAATTGGTCCGATGCATGGAGAACGCTGTGATCGATTTGCTAAAAACTTATCATATTCAAGCAGTCGGTCGCATTGAAGCGCCTGGCGTATATGTTAACGACGCAAAAATTGCCGCACTGGGACTTAAAATAAAAAAAAATTATTGTTATCATGGCATTGCACTTAATGTAAATATGGATTTAACACCCTTCTCATACATAAATCCATGCGGCTACCGTGGGCTACAAGTAACACAAACCAAAGACCTAGGCATCAGCGATGGAATAGAAATTTTAAGCAATAAACTAGTCGATCAATTACAAGAAAAACTTCACAAAGGATTAATAATTAATCATCATGACTACTGATATGCATCAAAAAGGGATTGACAAAACGGCACGCAATCCTGTCAAAATAGCTCCTCAATCACGCGAGGATTTGCTGCGGAAACCTTCATGGATTCGCGTTCGCTCATCCAATAGTGAGAATTTCTACGAAGTTAAGCGATTGTTACGTGAGCACAATCTGCATACCGTCTGCGAAGAAGCATCCTGCCCCAACATTGGTGAATGCTTTGGCAAAGGTACGGCCACTTTCATGATATTGGGAGATTTATGTACGCGCCGCTGTCCATTTTGTGATGTAGCCCATGGCAGACCCAAACCACCTGATGCGAACGAGCCGTTGCATCTTGCTCAATCAATTGCCGCCATGCGGTTGAAGTATGTAGTCATCACCAGCGTCGATCGTGATGATTTGCGTGATGGTGGCGCTCAACACTTTGCTGATTGTATCCGGGAAATACGCACACATTCGCCGCACACAACAATTGAAACTTTGGTTCCAGATTTCAGGGGACGTCTAGAAGTGGCATTAGAAAAACTCGCCACTTGCCCGCCGGATGTTTTAAATCACAATCTAGAAACGGTACCACGATTGTATAAACAATGCCGACCTGGTGCTGATTATGCGCATTCATTGAAGCTACTGAAAAACTTTAAAGCGGACTTTCCTCATATTCCGACAAAATCAGGACTTATGCTGGGATTGGGTGAAACTGATGAAGAAATCTTGGAAGTCCTACGTGATTTGCGCAAGCACAATGTGGATATGCTGACCATTGGGCAATATTTACAACCCAGTATCGGTCATTTACCGGTTATGCGTTATGTCACACCTGAAGGTTTCAAAGGTTTTGAGCGAGCAGCTTTGGAAATGGGCTTCAGTCACGCCGCCTGTGGACCGATGGTGCGTTCCAGTTATCATGCAGATCAGCAAGCGCAAGAATCGGGGTTACTCTAAACTGCAGTATTAGTATCTTTGTATTTACCCGCAGGCTGCCCAGCCGGAATTATAGAAAAAATTTGAACTCAACCGGTTACTCTTAGAGGTGCGTTGATTCAAGTATTAGCAACTCTGGAGAGAAAGTTCACCTTATTGAGTTTAATAGATAAATGGAACTTACATCCAAATCTAGGACACTCAACTGCGACAACAAAGTACGCATTCGACATACCTATACATTTTTTTATCAAATATTACTATTTTCTTTCCTGCACGTAACGGTATAAGTCATTACCAATGAAAACAAACGATTCTTACGAATTTCAAAGGATGCAGCATTTGATAAACGCATTAATTTTTGTAGCCTACTGCCAGATAGAAGATAAAGATTATCTTTTGTAACCCATGACTTATGGTTTCTACACCAATTGCAGGAAATAGCATTATTCCAGTGTAGAAAAAAATATTTGTATGCGCTTCAATCGGAAAATATTTATTAGAGGTGGTAAAAAAACATTCTTTGCCACACGTAACATCTCATTTATGAATTGTACTTGCGCTTCATCATCACCTACATGCTCAATTACAACATTGCTAAATACCCAATCAAACTCATTATCTTCAAATAGAAATTTACCTCCTGGATATTGGATAAATTGTTTACCTGGAAAAAGAGTAGTCATTTGACTCAGATCTTGCACACCTAACCCCGTATAATACCTTGAATCATAGGGATAATTCTTAAGAAAATAATTTCTAGCCAGTGTACCAATTTTGGATTCAGATGATACACCGACATCAAGAACCGTCATTCCTTCCGCATAGAGAGAATAAAAATGAGACAATTTCTCCTCTCTGGATTTTTTCTTTTAATATATTAATTAGAAGCATAATTTCCTCATTCAAATGCACCGATTTTTCGGAGATGAGGTAAAGCTGTGACGCCCACCTTTTTCACTTGCGATAATACGTTTTTTCCAATTTTGCCGGTGGGATAGTGCCAATCGCTTTCAGTAAACAAAAGGCTTCGGAGTAAAGCTTCAAGACCAAAAAATTCCAGGGCTTATTATTGTACTTTGCAGGAGACAGGCAGGCCTTAATTAACATTCTTCCTTTTCTTCTCAATCAGTTTTACTGTATGACTCACAGTAACAGACTTATTCCCGGTTTTAACAAATTGAGATCTTATAATTTTCAATACAGAATAACTCTACGAATCAATAATCTCAAAATCATGCGTTATCGTTACGGTGTTTTTGAGCATAATGGACGCGGAGCAATATTTCTCTGACGAAAGCTTAATTGCACGTTCAACTTGCTGAGCACTCAAATTATTTCCAGTGATAATAAAGTGCAGATGAATATGCGTAAAAACTTTTGGATCCACCGGCGCACGCTCGGCTTCTATTTCAATCACGCAATCCTTAATATCCTGGCGGCCTTTTTTGAGAATATGCACAACGTCAAAACTGGTACAGCCCCCTAATCCCATCAATAGCATTTCCATCGGACGCGGCCCAAGGTTTTGTCCACCTGCTTCTGGCGCACCGTCCATCAGAACCGAATGGCCGCTACCTGAATCGGCTAAAAAACTAACATTTCCTTTCCATGTAATTCGCGTTTTCATTTTTACTTCCGACAGGCTCCTAAAGCGTTAATTGATGATTCTCAAAAATAAAAAGCCGACGTGTAACAACGCCGGCCTTTTTGCAACAGCTTAGATTATTTCAGTGTCAAGATGAAATCTGCTAATACTTTAGCATCAGCATCTGTCAAAGTTGCGCTGCCGCCTTTTGGTGGCATTGGCACTTGACCCCATACGCCATTACTTCCTTTAATGATTTTGTCTGTCAGATAATCAGAAGCATCAGCTTGATCCGCATATTTAGCAGCGATATCTTTCAGTGCTGGCCCCACTAATTTGGTATCTACATTGTGGCAATTCAGACAACCACTATTTTTTGCAAGTTCTGCGCTTGCTTGTGCACCACCGGCTAATAAAATGGCTGATGCTGCAAATGCTCCTATTAGTACTTTTTTCATATATTTTTTTCCTTATTAAAATTATAAAAGGTTACTTATTCTACCTTGAAGTTTGCATATCTGCAGCAAATCCTGCAAATTTGTTATTTCCGGCATACAACCAGCTACCGTACATACCCGAGCACTTACAGGGCCCACTGCTGCCTCTGAAAAAACGGCCTTGCTAAGACTGGATGGCAAATTAATTAGTTCCGAAGGAAGTGTTAAGACAAGTATATGCGGAAATTGACGCTGAACCATGTGCTGCCATTTTGTCACTTCATCTGAAGAACTACGCAAAAAAATCATTACGGGTGGAAATAGTGTCTCATCCAACGCGGTTAGCAAACTGCAATAGCCACTCGACTGCGCCGACATCATGGGATAAAACAAACGGATTGTCCTTTCAGCTGCCCGAAGATAACGGGGTTCGCTCAAAATATGTCCTAAGCGCTGCAATACAATTGCCGCCGTGCCATTTCCAGATGCCATGGCATTGTCATAAATTGGCTTTGGACGATGAATCAGTTGCTCATGATCATGGCTGGTAAAATAAAAACCGCCATTTTCTCGATCTTCAAATTGATCCAACACTACTTCCGCCAATGTAATAGCAAATTCCAGGTCAACTTCGCGAAACTCAGTTTGTATTAATTCCAGTAATCCATCCAACAAAAATATATAATCATCCAAATAGGCATTCAAGTGTGCTTTACCATCTTTATAAGTAGCCAGCAAACGGTTATTTTTCCATAGCACTGCACGAATAAAATCGGCTGCACGCTGCGCCGATTGGATCCATACCGCTTGCTCGAATGTTCGTCCGGCTAGCGCCATCCCCTTGATCATCAAACCATTCCAACTGACCAGAATTTTCTCGTCGCGTCCCGGACGAATACGACGCGCACGGATTGCCTGCAATTTGGTGCGCCCAGACAATAAGGTTTGCTGTGCTTGATCTAACGTAATACCAAGGTGTTTTGCAATTTCAGCAAGATCAGTTGTAATTTCCAGATTCCATAGTTTCCGCTCAAAATTAGGTGTCTGGGATAACCCGTAGTAAGGCGCAATCACTGCAAATTCTTCGGCAGATAAAATTCGGGCAACTTCATCGCGATCCCAAACATAATATTTGCCTTCTTCATGCTCAGAATCAGCATCCAGTGTGGAATAGTAGCCGCCTTCACCCGCCCGATCGGATTGCATTTCCCGCATGACCCATTGCGCAGTATCCACGACAGTTTGTTTGAACAGCGGGTTATCCGTAGCCAACCATGCGGTGGTATACAGTTGCAGTAATGGGCCATTGTCGTACAACATTTTTTCATAATGTGGAATACGCCAATAACCATCAGTACTATAACGATAGAAGCCGCCGCCCAACTGATCGTAAATACCGCCATTGGCCATTTTTTCTAAGGTAAAAACCACCATCTGCAAAGCCTGAAATTTTTGAGCCTTAAAATAGTGGTGTAAGCAAAAAGTCAATTCTGCGGGATGAAAAAACTTCGGAGCCTGCCCAAAACCACCGTAAGTCGGATCAAATTGTTCTTCCAGATGCTGGATCGCTTGTGTTAATAACGCTGCTGAGAATTGCTCGGTTGAAGAACGTTTTTTACTATCAGGCAGCGTTTGGTTCATCAATGCTAACAACACCTTACCTTGCTTCTCAATATCTTCACTGCGCGTATAATAGGTTTCAGCAACCCGAGGTAATAATTCCAAAAATCCAGGCAAACCATAACGCGGCTGCAACGGAAAATATGTTCCGCCAAAATAAGGTTTCTGTTCGGGTGTTAAAAACATCGTCAGTGGCCAGCCTCCACTGCGATGATTCATAATGTAATGCGCGGTTTGATAAATCTGATCAATATCCGGACGTTCTTCGCGATCGACTTTGATGTTGATGAAATGTTCGTTCATTACGGCGGCCACCTCCGTATTCTCGAACGATTCATGCGCCATAACGTGGCACCAATGACAAGCGGAGTACCCGATTGATAGCAAAATCGGTTTGTTTTGCGTACGTGCCAAAGCGAGTGCTTGCTCACCCCAGGGATACCAGTCCACCGGATTATCGGAATGTTGCAACAAATAAGGACTGGTTTCACTGCTGAGATGGTTAGTCATTTCAAAATCCACTGGGCATGGTAAACGATTAATCTGTGATTGCGCCTACGCTCGCACTGGATACTAATTTTGCATACTTGGCCAGTACCCCTCGCGTATAACGCGGCTGTGGTGCTTGCCACGCTGCACGGCGCTGCGCAAGGATATTATCGGGCACATTCAATTGCAGCAACCGCTGCTCGGCATCAATGGTAATTGAATCACCTTCCTGCACGAATGCAATAGTACCTCCAACATAAGCTTCCGGAGCAACATGGCCAACCACCATACCATAGGTGCCACCGGAAAAACGCCCATCGGTGATTAATCCAACGGAATCACCCAGGCCTTCGCCAATTAACGCAGAAGTTGGCGAAAGCATTTCACGCATGCCGGGCCCGCCTTTGGGACCTTCATAGCGAATCACTACCACATCACCCGGTTGAATTCTTCGCGCCAGAATTGCTGCCATACAGGATTCTTCCGATTCAAATACGCGCGCTGGTCCAGTAATCTTCGGATTTTTAATGCCAGAAATTTTCGCCACGCAACCTTCGGGAGACAGGTTACCTTTTAAAATTGCCAAGTGCCCTTGCCTATACATTGGGTTATTCCACTGGCGAATAACGTGTTGTTCGGTACGCGGTGAATCTGGAATATCTTCCAAAATTTCAGCAATGGTTAATCCGTTAATAGTAATACAATCGCCATGCAATAGACCATTTACTAGCAACATTTTCATTACCTGAGGAATACCGCCTGCGCGGTGCAGTTCAGCGGTAACATAACGCCCGGATGGTTTCAAATCGCACAATACTGGCACCTTACCACGAATATGCTCAAAGTCATCAATCGTCAATTCAACGCCTGCCGCATGTGCAATTGCCAGAAAATGCAGCACGGCGTTGGTCGAACCGCCTACAGCCATAATTACTGCAATGGCGTTTTCAATTGATTTACGATTAATAATGTCACGTGGTAAAATTTGTTTCTTAATAGCGTCAACCAGTACTTCAGCCGATCTCGCCGCACTTAGCAGCTTTTCATCATCTTCGGCGGACATTGTTGAAGAATAGGGCAAACTCATTCCCATCGCTTCAAAAGCCGATGACATCGTATTCGCAGTAAACATACCACCACACGAGCCGGCACCGGGACAGGCATGACGTTCAACTTGCAACAACTCGTCATCGCTAATCTTATGTGCACTGTGCTGACCAACCGCTTCAAATGCACTTACTATAGTCAAATCCTGACCGTTGTAATGCCCGGGCTTGATCGTGCCACCGTACACAAAAATTGCGGGTACATTCATACGAGCAATCGCAATCATTGCACCTGGCATATTTTTGTCGCAGCCACCAATCGCAATCACGCCATCCATACTTTCTGCCTGTACACAAGTTTCAATTGAATCAGCGATGACCTCGCGTGAAACAAGCGAATATTTCATGCCTTCCGTTCCCATTGAAATGCCGTCTGACACTGTAATGGTACCAAACATTTGAGGCATAGCACCTGCCAGCCTCAATGCTGATTCCGCTTTTAGTGACAAATCATTCAGTCCCTTATTGCATGGCGTAATAGTCGAATAACCATTCGCTACACCTACAATTGGTTTGTTAAAATCACCATCACTGAATCCTACCGCGCGTAGCATAGCGCGATTAGGTGTACGCTGAGCTCCTTGAGTGATAGCTTGGCTACGTTTATTGTCTGACATGCTTGCTCCTAGATGAAATAAAAATTTGTTTTATGACTACAGCGTATATAACCGCACTTGGTATAATGACGGCCATTTTACCGTAAATAAGGCCGTACTATGCTTGTCCATCCACAAATCGATCCCGTTGCTATCTCCATAGGACCACTTTCCGTTCACTGGTATGGCTTGATGTATCTGCTCGGGTTCATACTGTTCGTTCTATTAGGACGCTATCGTATCAAGCAAAACCCGCAATCAGTATTCACGAGTGCAATGCTCGATGATGCACTGTTTTATGGCATGCTCGGCGTAATAATTGGCGGACGTGTGGGCCACATATTATTTTATCAATTTGGCTATTATCTAGAACATCCCCTACAAATATTTGCCATTTGGCAAGGTGGTATGTCCTTTCATGGCGGATTCCTTGGTGTTTTCATCGCCATGATTCTGTTGGCGCGTAAATACCGCATATCATGGCTTACTGTTACTGATTTCATTACCCCACTTATTCCACCAGGGCTGGGTGCAGGTCGCATTGGCAATTTCATTAATGCTGAGTTATGGGGGCGCCCCACTGATGTCCCCTGGGGCATGGTTTTTCCGTACGTAGATGGGCTCGCTCGTCATCCTTCCCAGCTCTATCAAGCAGCACTTGAAGGCGTCGTCCTATTCACCTTTATTTGGATGTATTCAGCCAAACCACGAGCAACAGGTGCAGTCACTGGCATGTTTATGATTGCCTATGGAGTATTACGTTCATTTGCAGAATTTTATCGTGAACCCGAAGATGGCTTTATGGGTGTATTAACTCTAGGAATAACGATGGGTCAATGGTTATCTATTCCTATGATTCTGGCCGGAATAGCTGTGCTCATGTGGTCTGGCCGCCAAACCAATAAATCACGACATCATACTGCACATCAATCACGCAAAAAATAAACACGACACAACAGTCACTTAACCAACCATTGAACTATTAAGTTTGTTAAAGCGATTACTTCGATTTTCCAATGCATCAAAAACTTAACCACCATGCAACGACAATAATTTGCTCATTCCAAACAAGATTACCGATAAACTTCAAGCGCTAAGTGCGATTAACTAATGGATTCCCTTACAAAAAAACCAGGGTTTCCCCAATATACTTAGCAAGTTAACATGATTAATATGGCACCATTCATTCATCACTTGAGGAAATTGCCATGAAAACACCAACAATCTTTGCTGCAATAATTTTCGCACTGAGCTTACCTGTTTCTTCTGCGTTTGCAGTAGATGGAATTGATGATAATGATCATGCAGCTTTAGCAAAACATTACGAAGTTCTTGCCAAAGAAGCAGAAGTTAAGTTACAAGAAAATAAAGCAGTATTGGAAGAATACGAAAACCATAGCTATTACTATGGACGCCAAGGTCAAGACCTGAAGTCCCATACTACTGCAAATATTCGTGAATATGAAAAACAATTAGCTGAAAGCGTGAGCAATGCTGATCTACATCACCGAATCGCGATGGAACAACAAAACGGCAATGCTATCAATAAAGCTAGGCTTAACCTAGATGATTCCATGACAGTGCAATAAGATAACGCTTAAGGGTAGTAAGCGGACAACCACAGGCTTGCCTGTGGTTGTTTTTTTGTAACTACAAAAAACAACTCGTAAGACAAATTTACTCCTCGTACCCTGCATTTATTCTTGCGGCAAAACCACAAGAATATGTCTGTCAAATCAAGCAATAGCCATCTAATGGTTTCCCTTAGAAGAAAACCAGGGTTTCCCCAATATACTTAGCAAGTTAACATGATTAATATGGCACCATTCATTCATCACTTGAGGAAATTGCCATGAAAACACCAACAATCTTTGCTGCAATAATTTTCGCACTGAGCTTACCTATTTCATCTGCGTTTGCAGTGGATGGAATTGATGATAATGATCATGCAGCTTTAGCAAAACATTACGAAGTTCTCGCTAAAGAAGCGGAAGTTAAGTTACAAGAAAATAAAGCTGTATTGGAAGAATACGAAAATCATAGCTATTACTATGGACGTCAAGGTCAAGACGTTAAATCCCATACTACTGCAAATATTCGTGAATATGAAAAACAATTGGCTGAAAGCTTGAGCAATGCTGACCTACATCATCGAATCGCAATGGAACAACAAAACGGCAATGCTATCAATAAAGCTAGGCTTAACCTAGATGATTCCATGACAGTGCAATAAGATAACGCTTAAGGGTAGTAAGCGGACAACCACAGGCTTGCCTGTGGTTGTTTTTTTGTTTTCAACTGAAGAAAATAACTCTCAATTTACTATTACTTGTTCATCAAAACATCACATTCTCCCCATTTCCGCTGTAATAATTTTCATGTTCTACTATTCATAAAAATGAAGTGCATTCCAATACTAAATAAATTGTTAAACTCTGCACTCTCGGCAAGAGGAAAAATAACGATTATGAACAAGCAACACAAAAGATATTGCTTCAATTCAATCAAAATATTGGCAGCGAACTTTCTCAAGCAATCACATAATTCGCGGTAAAATGCCGATTTAAACAAGCGCAATCGCTTGGCGTTTCGCATTTGATTTATTAAACACAAACTCATTGTTATTCGTCATTGATAAATGAACTACTCAAAATGGTTGTTATTTGCAACAATTAGCGGCGCGCTTCTTTTTATTACCGGATTAAGCACTCTTCAGGCTGCAAGTACCCTAAAGCAATTTGCAAAAGATAGTAGGCTGGAATTTGGCGGTTGGATTCATGGCGGTGCAACTTTCAATCCTAGTCAGACCAATGGTTTTAATGGCCCAGTTGCATTCGCCGATCAGGCCAATCGTTTTCAATTAAATCAACTTAATTTGTTCCTGCAACGCCCGGTTATTTCAGAAACCAATAAATGGGATTTTGGTGGACGCTTTGATTTTTTGTTTGGCACAGATGCCATTTATACGCAAGCATTTGGCGTACCGACTTTTGACGTAAATTCTGGTGAAGTTCTCAATCGAAACAATTGGGATCTTAATCTATGCTGTTCATCCTCACGTACTTATGGCATTGCGTTACCACAAGCTTTCCTAGAAGTCCACGTTCCGGTTGGAAAGAATGGTCTTAATATCAAAGCTGGACATTTTTATTCCCCAACAGGTTTTGAGACAATCCCGGCGCCGGATAACTTTTTCTACACGCGCGCTTATTCTTTCAATGCAGGTGAGCCATTCACACACACCGGCTTACAAGCGAATTACATGATCAACAAGAACTGGTCAATTTCCGGGAGTGCCGTTACCGGAAGTGCTACCGGCGGTTGGGATGGTGGATGGGACAGACAGCTAGGTAATTGGGGAGGGGTTGGCGGTATTACATGGACTAGCGACAATCATGCGACCTCACTCAATATAACTGGCACTTACGGAGAAATCTCAACCCGTAACAGTGGTATATGGGCAATGTATAACATTGTGTTTCAGCACAAATTTAATCCGAAAACTTTGCTAGTTTTGCACCACGTGCACGGTTTTGCTGATGGTGTTTTATTGAATAATCTGAAATACACCAATGTTGTCAAAGATGCCGAGTGGATGGGTTTCATCACACATTTATATTACGATCTCACAGAAAATATATCAGTAGGCGTTCGGGGAGAATGGTTCCGTGACAGAGACGGTTTTCGCAATCCATCACCATTCCGCATTGCAGCAGCTACTAATATCGTTAATGGTGTGCCTGTTAGTTATGCGGGCAATCTCAGTAGCGTCACCATTACTCCGGCAGATTATTACGCAGCAACTGTAGGGCTAAATTGGAAAGCAGCTAAGACGCTAAAGCTAAAATGGGATTCACTTAAGAAACTGACTATTCGCCCCAATATCCGTTATGACAGAGTCGACGCTTATCAAGCTGCGGCCTATAGACCATTTGCCGGCAATAAAGATCAAATTTTATTTTCGCTTGATTTTATACTACCCTTTTGATCAAGAAACTCAAAAAGCACCGACACCCACCAGGAGATCGGCGGATGTCAGTATGCTAAACTTATTCCTAAAGCCCTTTGTTATCAAAATACTCCGAGTTTTCGACGGTTAAATCATGATCTTTGGTATCAGCTGCTATATTTAATTTCTTTTGTTGCTCCAAAGCCAATCTTCTATGCAAGTTTGCAAATTCAAGACTCTGTTTCAAAGTTCGTGCATGCTCGCGAATATTAGCTGATGTATGCGATTGTAAATCCAAACCTTGCCTGCCATAGTAATAAGGCCTTGCCTCATAGGCTTCAAGAATCGCTTTGTTTTCTTCCAATTTAATTTTCGCTTGTTTAGCTAAACGTTCATAATGCCTTATCAAGGCCTCATGATCATTATTGGCAATTCCTGCCGGTGCAACTAACGATGAATTCATTTGTGCACAAGCAACCAACGTAGTCAGTACAAATAGCGTTATTAATAATTTTAGTGTTTTCATGATGAATATCCTCCAAACATTTCATCGAATGGTGCCATCTTAATTTGATCAACATCATCCGTACATTGGGGAAACCATTGTTTTACACTAATAGAAACCATTAACCATTTTATAGATAAGATTAAGATAACTAAGCTATTTATCGGCGGCACAGACTGCCAAAAAGATTCTTACTACCGCCACCTCAAATAGCACATCCGGTTAATTGTTTTTCTGCAGTTGCGCTTTGATTAAAAAGCATTAATGGGAGTTTTTTGTTAAACTGCCTATAATTACATTCGCATATCTTTTCTTGGTAAATCACCGTATCACAAAAATGAAGTACTTGAGACACTCAAACTCCGGACTGACTACCTTAATAGTTTTTTTTCTTTTGTAATAATTCCTGAAACTTAGATGCACTTTATTTTAAAACTCTCAGGGTGGTTATTATCGGCCTTAACTTTCAGCACTTTGATTTTTATAGCAATACACTCAGATGACTTATACGCTAACAATTTTAGAAGACTACTTAATACGAGCAAATTAGACTTTGGCGGCTGGATTCACGGGGGTGCGACTTTCAACCCCAGCCAGACTAGCGGGTTTAATGGTCCAGTGATCTTTGCTGATCAAGCCAACCAGTTTCAATTGAATCAATTCAATCTGTTTATGCGTCGCCCAGTTGCTTCGGAAGGTAGGAAATGGGATCTTGGAGGGCGCTTCGATTTCATGTTTGGAACAGATTCTATATTTACGCAAGCATTTGGCGTTCCAGCTTATGATGTCAACTCTGGAGAGCCTCTAAAAAGAAGTAACTGGGATCTTGATCTATGTTGCGCTTCTTCAAAAACCTACGGCATTGCTCTGCCACAGGCTTATCTGGAGACATACTTACCCGTAGGTGGTGGACTCAATATCAAAGCGGGACATTTCTATACCCCAACGGGCTTTGAAACTGTACCAGCACCCGATAATTTCTTTTATACGCGTGCTTATACCTTAAACGTCGGGGAGCCCTTTACGCATACAGGATTGCTTGCCAACTATACGATCAACAGAAACTGGCTAATCTTAGGAGGTCCGATTACGGGTAGTGCTAATGGTGGCTGGGATGCTGGATGGGACAAGCAGCTTGAAAACTGGAGCGGACTCGCTGGTTTCACCTGGACCAGCGATAACCGCGCTACCTCGTTTCATATTTCCGGCACTTACGGTAACACCTCCGCACACAGTAATGAGCCTTGGGGATTCTATAACATAGTATTGAAACGTCAAATCACTTCAAAAATGCTTCTTATTCTGCATCAAGTATATGGCCATGCCGGCGGAGTCTTGCTGAATAACTTGAAGTACACAAATACCATCAAAGATGCCGAATGGTTTAGTGCTATTGCACATCTGTACTATGACCTAACGGATAATCTGTCAGCAGGTATTCGTGGTGAATGGTACCGTGATGAAGATGGTTTCCGTAATCCCTCCCCTTTCCGGATAGCAGCAGCAACCCAGGACGTCAATGGCACAGCTGTCAGCTATGCAGGCAATCTCAGCAGTGTCACCATTACGCCGGCAGATTATTATGCGGTGACAGTGGGTTTGAATTGGAAAATAGCCAGGGCATTGAACCTGAAATGGGATTTATTGAGAAAACTCAATATTCGCCCGAATATCCGTTACGATAGGGTAGATGCCTACAAGGCAGCTGCCTACCGGCCATTTGACGGTAACAAAGATCAGATTCTGTTTTCACTGGACTTCATCTTGCCTTTCTAAAAAAACACTTTTCTCATTAATCATTTACGATTGATCAATAATCAAGATGATCTTTATATATTGAATCAATTAAATAATGAAACAGACGCAACTGCAGAGATGTTATTGGATAATCCGTTGATTG
>CADEDJ010000061.1 GCA_902826055.1 uncultured Nitrosomonas sp.
TAACGCGCCCGCCACGTATCAATACTACAGAATGCTCCTGAAGATTATGACCTTCTCCACCGATGTAACTTGACACTTCAAATCCATTAGTTAATCGAACTCTTGCCACTTTACGTAAAGCTGAATTCGGTTTTTTAGGAGTCGTTGTGTATACCCTAGTGCATACCCCTCTTTTTTGTGGGCAGTTATCCAACGCAGGGACCGTACTTTTAATGCGCTTACCAACTCGCGGCTTACGAACTAATTGACTAATTGTCGGCATTTATTTCTATGTCCTAAAAGCAGAAACGGCTTTAGCCGTCCACATTATCTACACTTACTTTCTACTATGTATTTGTACCAAATTATTAATTGTTCCAATTTACTTATTCGCAAATAAAATAAATACTAATGCAACAAAAAAGAGAGCGGATTCTATGGGGTTTATTAATGTATGTCAAGCCAAACAATGGCGAATGTAGCGAACTAATACACTGACCTGAGTTATCGCACAACTTTTGCTGGTTTTATATGAATATAATCTCTCAGAAAATTCGAGTGCTCCATAAAAACAAGGATTCTGACAACAAAAATCACGAAATACTGATACTAACCCAAAACCTAATCAAACAATTACTAGAATCATAAAATACATTGCCTGTTAGACACAAATAACACTATGTATTTAATAACTAATCCCTAAAATTTTGATATTGCAGCGGAAAATCATTTATTATTTTTTTTACGAATTGCATGGTTTCTTGCAATACATCTTTTTTAGTACTTGTAACACGAACCGCTGTCCCTTGAATACTTACTTGAACCTTCAGCTTACTATCTTTTATATTTCTGACAATTTTCTTAGCCAATTCCGAATCTATCCCAGTTCTCACGGTCACAATTTTTTTAACTTTGTTACTGCTTATCTTATCAATTTGACCACTATCCAAACACCGCACATCAATATTTCGTTTTGTTAATTTGATCCTTAAAATATCTAGGACTTGCTCCAATTTAAATTTATCATCTGCATACACCACCAACTGATAATCAGTTTGCTCTACTCGTGCGTCAGACCCTTTAAAGTCAAATCGAGTATCTAACTCTTTATTAACTTGATCAATTGCATTTCTGATTTCCTGCTTATCAACTTCTGAAACAATATCAAATGATGGCATAATAATTTTTAAATTAAGCAACCAGGAGCTAAAAATTGATTGAGTAATTTGTTTAACACTATCTATTTGTTATGCTTAGTTTTCTCAAATCCAGCTGCAATACGCAATCTTAACGCATTAAGCTTTATAAAACCTGCTGCATCGGCCTGATTATATGCACCAGCATCGTCTTCAAAGGTAGCAATATGCGAATCAAACAATGAATCAGTCGCAGAATCTCTCCCTACAACGATGACATTTCCCTTGTACAACTTCAATCGCACCCATCCATTCACTTTTTCCTGAGTCGCATCAATCATGGTTTGCATAATCTTACGCTCGGGACTCCACCAATATCCATTGTATATTAGTGCGGCGTAGCGGGGCATCAAATCATCTTTCAAATGAGCTACTTCTCGATCTAATGTAATCGATTCAATTGCCCGATGCGCTCGTAACAAAATCGTTCCACCGGGAGTTTCATAACACCCTCGTGACTTCATACCAACATAACGATTCTCGACCAAATCCAATCTTCCAATTCCGTGCCTCCCACCCAATTGATTGAGTTTCTTTAGAATTCCCGCTGGTGATAGTGAGCTACCATTCAAAGCCACAGCATCGCCCCGTTTGAATTCGATATCCAGATATTCTGGCTGATCAGGTGCATTTTCCGGTGATACACTCCAACGCCACATTGATTCTTCAGGCTCTATTGCAGGATCCTCAAGAATTCTGCCTTCATAAGAAATATGCAATAGATTGGCATCCATGCTATAGGGTGAACCGACCTTCTTTTTCATTTCGACCGGAATACCATGCCGCTCCGCATACTGCAACAATTTCTCACGTGAAGTTAGATCCCACTCCCGCCATGGCGCGATCACATGGATATTGGGTTGCAAAGCATAGTAACCAAGCTCGAATCGCACTTGATCATTGCCCTTGCCTGTAGCACCATGTGAAACTGCATCTGCTTTCGTTTCTTGGGCAATCTCAATCTGTCTTTTTGCAATTAATGGGCGCGCTATGCTCGTACCCAGCAAATATTCACCCTCATAAATCGTATTAGCACGAAACATCGGAAACACAAAGTCTCGTACAAATTCTTCGCATAGATCATCAATATAAATTTCGCTGACACCCAATTGTTTTGCTTTTGCACGCGCTGGCTCGACTTCTTCACCTTGACCAATATCCGCAGTAAATGTGACAACCTCACATTGATAAGTATCTTGTAACCATTTTAAGATTACCGATGTATCCAGCCCTCCGGAAAAAGCCAAAACCACTTTATTAATTTTTTTCATTAAAGTTAATACCTTCGTACTTTTTTATGCGCATCAAAACTTAATTTATTGTTATAAATGATACCTCTAATTTCCAGCAACCACTTTACCCAGTAACAGATATTCCATCAATGCTTTTTGAGTATGTAGTCGATTCTCTGCTTCGTCCCATACTACGGATTGCGGCCCATCTAAAACTTCTGCACTTACCTCTTCACCGCGATGAGCGGGCAAGCAATGCATAAATAATGCATCTTTTTTAGCCAAAGACATCATCTCCGCATTGACACAAAACTCAGCAAAATCATTTTTTCTTTGTTCGGCTTCTTCTTCAAATCCCATGCTTGTCCAAACATCAGTAGTAACAAGATCTGCATCGAGTACAGCCTTATGTGGACTGATAAATTTCTCATAATGCTTTGTATCAATTAATCCGATTTGTTCTGGATAAATATCATAACCCGGTGGTGTAGCAACATGAACTTTGAAATCAAAAATCTCGGCTGCTTGCAACCATGTATTGCACATATTATTAGAATCACCAATCCAGGCCACAGTTTTTCCAGTAATACTTCCCCTATATTCAGTATAGGTAAAAATATCACTCACTATTTGACAAGGGTGATATTTATCAGTTAAACCATTAATGACCGGCACGCGTGAATTTTCTGCAAAGCGTTTAACGATGTCATGCTCATAAGTACGAATCATAATTATATCGACCATTCGAGATATGACTTTCGCTGCATCTTCAACGGGTTCCCCGCGCCCCAATTGTGTATCGCGCGTAGACAGATAAATAGCCGCACCCCCCAATTGATGCATACCCGCTTCAAATGACAAACGAGTGCGTGTGGAATTTTTGTCAAATATCATTGCCAACGTGCGATCGGATAAAGGCCAATATTGTCGATATTGCTTGAACTCCTGCTTTATCCAACGCGCACGTTCAAATAAATAGTCATATTCCTCACGACTAAAATCACTAAATTTCAGAAAATGCTTAAATTGCATAAATTTATAAATAGCCAATTAACAGTCAGATTGCTTGTTGGTTATTTCAGTCATTCAAAAACTCCCTTATTAACGAACAAGTCGTATCAATCACTTGCTCAGCTTCCGCTTGTTGCATGACAAATGCCGGTAATAACCGTATTACTTTATCTGATGTCACATTGATCAATAACTTCTTTTCCAAAGCTTTTTTTACCAATTCACCACATGGCACAGAAAGTTCAATACCGATAATTAAACCTTGACCTCTGATTTGCACGACACCTGAAACATCTTCCAATTGATGCTTCAATCGGCTTCGCATGAAATCACCTAATTTTGTGACATGGCTCAACAGACCCTCTTCAGAAATTACAGCCAATGCTTCGAGTGCTGCCGCACAAGCTAATGGATTGCCACCAAATGTAGAAGCATGATTTCCCGGTTTAAAAACTTCAGCCGCAATACCTCTTGCCAAGCAGGCACCAATTGCTACGCCGGCTCCTAAGCCTTTAGCCAGCGTCATGACATCAGGCATAATATTACTATGTTGAAATGCAAACCATTTTCCGCTTCTTCCAATACCCGATTGCACCTCATCTAGCATCAGAAGCCATCCATATTGATCACACAGATTACGTAATGCCTGGAGATAATGCGCTTCAGGGATATTTACACCACCCTCCCCCTGGAAAGGCTCCACCAATACAGCAACGATATCTTTATTATTGACAGCAACTTGTGTAATCGCCTCCATATTGTTATATGGCACACGCACAAAACCTGTCAATAATGGCTCAAAGCCAGCTTGAACTTTGCGATTACCACTTGCTGTCAGTGTTGCCATGGTTCGCCCATGAAATGAACGCTCCATAACAACAATGGTTGGAAGGGAGATTCCTTTATTGTGTCCATGCAACCGCGCAAGTTTGATTGCAGCTTCATTAGCTTCTGCCCCAGAATTACAGAAGAATGCATTATCCATTCCTGATAATCCAATCAACCGCTCTGCCAACTGTTCCTGTTTCTCAATATGGTACAAATTAGATGTATGAATCAATTTTCCAGCTTGTTCACATATTGCTTTAGTTAATCTTGGATGACAATGCCCTAATCCACACACTGCAACACCTGCCAATGCATCGAGATAACGCTCTCCTCGATCATCCCACAGCCATACGCCCTCACCCTTGACAAAAGTAACAGGCAAACGAGAATAAGTATTCATCAAATTAGACACAACACAACACTCACACTTTTAAGATTTAAGATGAAAAATTCAATTGAGACTTTTATTTTTATTGATATTGACAATATCAGGAAAATTTAGAAAAGCGAATATTGAATATCTTTACCTATTTAATTGGCTTTATCAAGCTTTTTTCTATGAAAAACCACTCGCTATAGCGATAACAGACGTTCATTGTTTCAAAGTTAACTGAGAAACAGCTTCAACATGTTAGAATGACTAATTTTATATCTATATATTTCTAATAATATGAAATATATCTCTGTACTCTGTACTGTACGATAATTTTTGTCTCTCCAATACATAACATATGAATCAGTTTGCCAAGGAAACCCTGCCGATCAGCCTTGAAGAGGAAATGCGGCGTTCCTATCTCGATTATGCAATGAGCGTCATTGTCGGTCGTGCCCTGCCAGATGTTCGCGATGGTTTAAAGCCAGTCCATCGGCGTGTATTGTTTGCCATGCATGAGCTCTCAAATGATTGGAATAGACCATACAAAAAATCCGCACGTATCGTGGGCGATGTCATTGGTAAATACCATCCACATGGGGATACCGCTGTCTATGACACCATCGTCCGCATGGCGCAAGATTTTTCCTTGCGCTACATGCTAATCGATGGGCAAGGCAACTTTGGCTCGGTGGATGGTGATAACGCTGCAGCCATGCGTTATACAGAAATTCGCATGTCCCGTATTGCGCACGAATTATTGATCGATCTTGACAAAGAAACCGTAGATTTTGGCCCCAATTACGATGACTCGGAAAAAGAGCCATTGATACTTCCAGCCAAAATCCCCAATCTGTTAATCAATGGTTCATCCGGCATCGCCGTTGGTATGGCAACCAATATCCCACCACATAATTTGAATGAAGTAATAGAAGCTTGTCTGGCGTTACTTAAAAATCCGGATATCAGCATCGACGAGCTAATTGACTTCATTCCAGCACCGGATTTTCCCACCGCTGGCATTATTTATGGTGTTGCCGGTGTGAGAGATGGTTACCGTACGGGGCGTGGCCGCGTCGTCATGCGTGCACGCACACATTTTGAAGATTTGGAAAAAGGCAGCCGCCAAAGCATCGTTGTCGATGAACTACCGTATCAAGTTAACAAAGCTAACTTATTAATCCGTATTGGAGAATTGGTTAGAGATAAAAAAATTGAAGGCATTTCCGACTTACGTGATGAATCCGATAAATCGGGTATGCGTGTCGTGATTGAACTGAAACGCGGCGAAATGCCGGAAGTCATTCTGAATAACTTGTATAAAGAAACACAAATGCAAGACACTTTCGGCATGAATATGGTGGCGTTGCTTGATGGTCAGCCTCGTCTGCTGAATTTGAAACAAATTTTGGACGCATTCCTGCGCCATCGCCGCGAAGTCGTCACACGTCGAACTGTTTTTGAACTGAAAAAGGCACGTGAACGTGGTCACTTATTAGAAGGATTAGCGGTTGCACTGTCAAATGTCGACGAAATCATTGCCTTGATTAAGGCTGCACCGACACCGGCTGATGCCAAGGAAGTGCTGATGGCAAGAACATGGCATTCCCAATTGGTTGAAGAAATGTTGTCACGTGCCATGGCAGATGCTCACGCGTTACGTCCAGAAGGCCTAAATGAATCTTTTGGTTTGCAAGCACAAGGTTATTATTTGTCCGATGCGCAAGCACAAGCCATTCTAGAATTGCGTCTACAACGTTTAACCGGATTGGAGCAGGAGAAAATTGTTGCAGAATACAAAGAAGTCATTGACAAAATTATTGATTATCTTGATATTCTGGCAAATCCTGAGCGTATCACTGGCATTATTACCGAAGAACTGGATACCATCAAACAGCAATTCGGAGACAAGCGCCGCAGTGAAATCATTGTTGATACGCAAGATTTAAGTGTAGAAGATCTGATTGCACCCGCTGATGTTGTCGTCACGTTGTCGCATAGCGGCTATATCAAATCGCAATTACTCGATGACTATCGTGCACAAAAACGCGGTGGACGTGGCAAACTGGCAACCAGCACCAAGGAAGATGATTTTATTGACAAGTTATTCATTGCCAACACGCATGACTACATCTTATGCTTCTCAAGTCTCGGCCGCGTGTATTGGATCAAAGTTTATGAAGTACCGCAAGGCGGGCGGCAATCCCGCGGCAAACCCATCATTAATTGGGTGCAATTGGAAGAAGGTGAAAAAATCAACGCAATCCTTCCCGTTAAAACTTTTGATGAAAATCGCTTTGTCTTTATGGCAACAGCTTTTGGCACGGTCAAAAAAACACCACTCTCGGAATTTTCACGCCCGCGCAATAATGGCATTATCGCCATCGGATTGGATGAAGATGATTATTTGATTGGTGTCGAACTGACTGAAGGTAAACATGATGTCATGTTGTTCTCCGATAATGGCAAAGCCATGCGCTTCAATGAAAACGATGTCCGGCCGATGGGACGTGCCGCCCGTGGTGTTCGTGGTATGAAGCTCGGTTCCGGGCAAAAAGTCATTTCGATGTTAGTGGCTGAAAATGAAGAACTTACTGTACTAACCGCCACAGAAAATGGCTACGGCAAACGTACTCCGATCAGTGAATACACACGTCATAACCGTGGTACACAAGGCATGATTGCAATCATTACCAGTGCACGCAATGGTAAAGTTGTCACTGCCAAACTGGTAAAACCGGATGACGAAATCATGCTGATCACATCCGGCGGTGTGATGATTCGTACTCGCGTCAATGAGGTGCGTGAAATGAGCCGTGCCACGCAAGGCGTCACGTTGATCAACCTGGATGCAGGTGAAAAATTGGCCGGTTTGGAACGCGTAGTCGAAAGTGAAGATAGTGATGGTGACAGTTAACGACGAGTCAACTCAGCGGAAACATTCGATGGATCAAATTTATAATTTCAGTGCTGGACCTGCGGTTCTTCCCAAAGTAGTGTTGCAACAAGCACGTGACGAAATGCTCGATTGGCACGGCAGTGGTATGTCGGTCATGGAAATGAGCCATCGTGGCAAGGAGTTTATGTCGATTGCGGAAAAAACCGAAAGCGATTTACGCGAGCTGGTTGGTATCCCCAATAATTATAAAGTGCTATTTCTGCAAGGCGGCGCTTCCAGCCAATTTTCTATGGTGCCGATGAATCTGCTGCGTGGCAAAAAACGAGCTGACTATATCAATACAGGTCAATGGTCCACCAAAGCGACCGAAGAAGCTAACCGATATTGCACTGTCAATATCGCCGCTACTGCAGCTGATGCCAATTTTTCTTATGTGCCGACACAAGACAAATGGCGCCTAGATCCGCAAGCAGCGTATGTTCACTACACCAGTAATGAAACTATTGGCGGTGTCGAATTTCACTGCACACCACAAATAAACTTGGATAATGACATCCCACTGGTTGCCGATATGTCATCGAATATTTTGTCACGCCCACTGGACGTCACCCGTTTTGGGTTAATTTATGCAGGGGCGCAAAAAAACCTTGGTCCGGCTGGATTGACGTTGGTTATTGTCCGTGAAGATTTGTTGGGCATGCCACTTGCAGGTACGCCAACACTCTACGATTATCAGATTCATGCAAACAATGATTCAATGTACAACACTCCACCCACCTATGCCATGTATATCACCGGACTGGTATTTGCTTGGTTGAAACAAAAGGGTGGGCTATCAGCGATGGAAAAAATCAATATCGCTAAAGCCAATTTACTCTATGATCTGCTGGACAGCACCGACTTTTATCATTGTCCGGTCGTTAAATCCGATCGTTCACGCATGAATGTGCCCTTCACGCTAAAAGACTCCACCTTGGATGATGAATTTCTCAAACAAGCAAAAGCCAATGGACTCATTCAACTGAAAGGCCATCGCTCGGTGGGGGGAATGCGTGCGTCGATATATAATGCCATGCCGATGGAAGGTGTGGCAAAATTGGTTGCATTCATGAATAAATTCGCCAGTCAGCATGCCTGAACAAAACCATAAAATATTCAAAATTCTTACACTTAATCAGATATCTTCCCAAGGTCTCAATCGCTTTCCCGCGGATGATTATCAGATCGGCGGTGATATTGCCGATCCGGATGCGATTCTAGTGCGCTCATACAATATGCTTGACAGTGTAATTCCCGATAGTGTCAAAGCAATCGGCCGCGCGGGCGCGGGAACCAATAATATTCCAGTACTTAACATGAATAGCCGTGGTATTCCTGTATTCAATACACCAGGTGCCAACGCCAATGCAGTTAAGGAGCTCACTCTGGCCGGCATGTTTTTAGCCGCACGCAATCTTATGCCAGCCTTACAGTTTGTCGAAAACCTACAAGGTGATGACGCAACTCTGAACAAACAGGCCGAAGATGGCAAAAAGCACTTTTCCGGCATTGAATTACCAGGAAGAACATTGGGCATTATTGGATTGGGTGAAATTGGCCGATTGGTCGCCAATGCCGCTATCAAATTAGGCATGAAGGTCATTGGTTATGACCCCAAAATTACTGTTGAATCAGCCTGGAGCTTGTCGGCAGAGGTCAAAAAAGCGCATAGCCTGGAAGATTTGCTACGTCGTAGTGAATTTGTCAGCGTCCATGTTCCGTTATTAGATTCAACCCATCATCTCATCAATGATCAAAATATCCAACTATTAAGACACAATGCCATCTTATTGAATTTCTCGCGCAGTGCTATTGTCGATGAAGACGCAATCCTGGCCGGTATAGCTGCTAATAAAATCAAAACTTATGTAAGTGATTTTCCCAGTCAAAAATTACAACATCAGAAGGGAGTAATCACATTGCCTCACTTGGGCGCTTCTACACTGGAAGCAGAAGAAAACTGTGCGGTCATGGTAGTAAACCAACTGATCGATTATCTGCAAAACGGCAATATCACAAATACGGTCAATTTTCCTGACATACAGATGGAACGAGAATCCCCTTACCGGGTGGCAGTTGCAAATGCCAATGTCCCCAATATTCTCGGGCAAATTTCCACCAGCATGGCTACAGCAGGTTTGAATATTCATAACATGATTAACAAATCCCGTGGAGAAATGGCTTATACGTTGGTTGATGTCGATAGTCTGGTGCCACAACAAGTATTGAATGAAATTGGCGCGATCAATGGCGTACTCATGGCACGCTATCTGCCTCTTCCCACACACACTTTAATAAATTACCGTTGAACCAAAATTTATTACTGCCCATGTCAGAACAACTCAAACAATTACGCGACCAAATTGATGGCATTGACAGTGAATTGCTTCAACTGGTTAGCAAGCGTGCTGAATTCGCGCAGCAAATCGGCATAATCAAAAAAAGCGGCATCGTTTATCGTCCTGAGCGTGAAGCACAAATATTGGCACGTATGCAGGAACAAAACCCCGGCCCTATCAACAACGAACATATCAAACAGCTATTCATCGAAATCATGTCGTTGTGCCGTGCCCTGGAAAAACCAATGAGCGTAGCTTTTCTTGGACCAAGTGGTACTTTTTCTGAAGAAGCGGCATTAAAGCGTTTTGGCAGCGCTATCACGACGATTGCATGTGATTCAATCGACGACGTATTCCATGCGGTCGAATCCGATACAGTCAATTATGGCGTAGTGCCGGTGGAAAATTCGACTGAAGGTGCGGTTGGCAGAACTATGGATTTGTTGCTGCAAACGCCATTAATTATTTGCGGTGAACTACAGTTGCCCATTCACCAATTTCTGCTAGCTCAGCAAACCGAATTAGCCCGTATCAACAAAATATATTCACATTCGCAATCATTGGCCCAGTGCCATTACTGGTTAACTAGCAACCTACCGCATCTCTCCCATGCCGCGTTCATCAATGTTGCCAGCAATGCTGATGCCGCCCGGCAAGCAGCAAATGACTCTGAAGCAGCAGCTGTGGCGGGCAAGAGAGCGGCCGAGCTATTCGGATTAACTATCTGCGCGGAGAACATCGAGGATGATCCAAAGAATACCACGCGCTTTTTGGTGCTCGGTAAACAAATGGTCGATGCCTCAGGCAAGGACAAAACTTCGCTAATTATGTCGACCAATAATCGCTCTGGCGCTATTTATAAATTGCTTGAACCGCTGGCGCAGCACGGTGTCAGCATGAGTCGCCTGGAGTCACGCCCGTCACGCACCGGCCTATGGCAATATGTATTTTTCGTGGATATCGAAGGACATCAGCATGATGAAAACGTCGCCACTGCATTGATGGAATTACGCAACAAAGCAGCTTTCTTGAAAATCCTGGGATCTTACCCTGCGACATAACTTTATTTATTGTCACCAAATCTGCACTATTGAATTTACCCAACTTTTTGTATCTTATTTCAATTGTTAAAAAATTTTTCTTATGAATCTCTGTGACTTTGCCCCAGAATATATCCGCTCAATCCAACCCTATCAACCCGGCAAACCAATTGCTGAACTAGCGCGGGAAATAGGGCTGGATGAAGCGTATGTGATTAAACTGGCTTCCAATGAAAATCCTCTGGGAACCAGTCCACTCGCATTAGATGCCATGATCAATGCGTTACATGATGTCGCACTCTATCCAGATGGCAGTGGTTATGAATTGAAAATAGCCCTTTCCAAGCGCTATGCCGTTGCGCCAGAACAAATTATTCTGGGCAATGGCTCGAATGATATTTTAGATCTTGCTGCACGAGTATTTTTGAAGCCAGGTGCCACCGCAGTGTATTCTCAGCACGCTTTTGCAGTTTATCCGTTAGTAGTACAAATGATTGGCGCCAATGGCCTATCAATACCAGCCCGGGATTTCGGTCATGACCTTCCTGCAATGCTGGATGCCATTACGCCAGAAACACGTGTTGTATTCATCGCAAGTCCCAATAATCCAACTGGTACATTATCTGGCGAAGATGAATTATTCCAATTTATGGAACGCGTATCACGCGATGTATTAGTTGTCATAGACGAAGCGTACTACGAATATCTGCCAGAAACCAATAAACCTGATAGCATTGAGTGGTTGAAAAAATTTCCTAACTTACTGATCACACGAACTTTCTCTAAAGTTTATGGGCTTGCCGGGGTGCGCGTCGGATTTGGATTGACACATCCTGATGTGGCCAACCTGATGAATCGCGTACGTCAGCCATTCAATGTCAGCAGCATTGGCTTAGTCGGTGCATTGGCTGCACTGCAAGATGCTGAGTTTGTGCAAAAATCGTATGCCCTAAATCGGGCTGGTATGTTGCAACTGACCGACGGTTTTCGCAAACTCGGTATTGAATTCATTCCTTCGTATGGCAATTTCATCAGTTTTAATGTCACGGGCGATGCGGCCAATACTTTAAAAATCTATCAAAGCCTGTTGCGCCAGGGTATCATCGTGCGTCCTTTGGGCATTTACGAAATGCCGCACCATCTACGGGTTACCGTTGGATTGGAATCCGAAAATAAACGATTCTTGGAGTCACTTGAAAACGCAATGGGAGAAATAGCTTGATAATTGTCATGAATAAAGACGTTACCGAAGAACAAATCGGTATCGTTGTGAAAAAAATCCAAGACCTTGGACATGAAGTCAATATCTCGCGTGGAACCAAACGCACCGTAATTGGTGCTATTGGCGATGAAAGCAAGCTCGATCCGGAGATATTTGATTCCCTGCCGGGCGTGGAATACTCGATGCATATCATCAAGCAATATAAAATTGTTTCGCGCGAATCGCACAAACAGGATTCGATCATTGAAGTTGGCAATATCCCGATTGGCGGTAAACAAGTGCAAGTCATTGGTGGCCCCTGTTCGGTGGAAACGCAGGAGCAAATGGATCTGGCGGCGCAACAGGTTGCAGCAGCCGGTTGCCGCCTGATGCGTGGCGGTGCTTTCAAGCCGCGCACTAGTCCATACACATTTCAGGGTAAAGGTGTCGATGGCCTGAGCATATTCCGCAAGGCTGCAGACAAATATAACCTGCCAATCGTTACCGAACTGATGGATATCCGCATGCTCGACGCTTTCCTCAAACATGACGTCGATGTCATCCAGATCGGCACACGTAACATGCAAAATTTCGATTTGTTGAAAGAAGTCGGACGCATCAACAAGCCAGTCATTCTCAAGCGTGGCCTATCCGCCACTATTTCCGAGTGGCTCATGGCTGCTGAATACATTGCAGCAGGGGGCAACCACAATATTATTTTTTGCGAACGTGGTATCCGTACGTTTGAAACAGCCTATCGCAACGTTATGGATGTCACTTGCGTGCCCGTGCTCAAGCGTGAGACTCATTTGCCGGTCATCATAGATCCTTCGCATGCTGGCGGTAAGGCCTGGATGGTACCCGCATTAGCACGTGCAGCCATTGCGGCGGGAGCGGATGGTCTGTTGGTGGAAATGCACCCAAATCCATGTGAAGCTTGGTGCGATGCCGATCAAGCGCTCAGTCCGCCGGAATTCAAGGATTTGATGGGCTCATTACATGGCATTGCCGAAGTCATCGGGCGCAGTCTGTAACACAACATAACAAACAATTTATGGGAAATACTGCAACACTTACCAAATTAGTCATCATCGGAGTCGGTTTAATCGGCGGATCATTTGCCTTGGCATTGCGCAATGCCGGACTGGTCAAACACATCGTGGGCATTGGCCGCAGCCAGCAGAATCTGCATTATGCCTTGGCGCATGGCATCATCGATGAAATAGCCATTGATTTGGCCACTGCTTTGCATAATGCCGATATGGTATTACTGGCAATGCCGGTTGGCCAGACTGCGCACGTCATGGCGCAAATCGCCACCCACTTGCAAGCCAACACAATTATCACCGATGCCGGCAGCACCAAGCAGGAAATCATCGCCGCAGCGCGCCACCTTCTCCCGATGCAAAATCGCCATCACTTCGTACCCGGCCACCCTATCGCCGGAACGGAGGAAAGCGGCGCTCACGCCGCACAAGCAACTTTATATGCCAGCAAGCATGTTATTTTGACCCCGTTACCAGAAACCAGTACCGATGCCACCGAAAAAGTCTGTCAATTATGGCAAGCCTGCGGTGCACAGGTTTCTATTATGAGCGCCGATGAGCATGACCAAGTTCTCGCGGCCACAAGCCACTTGCCGCATATTTTGGCCTTTACAATGATGAATCACCTCCGTCACAACAGTAGCGATCTAGCACATCTGCTACATTTTGCGGGCAGTGGCCTGCGCGACTTCACACGCATCGCTAGCAGTTCCCCGGAAATGTGGCGCGATATTTGTCTCACGAATCGTGAAATTTTGTTGCAGCAAATCGATAAGTATCTGTATGAACTGAAGTTACTGCGGGAATCTTTAGAAAAAAATGACGGCAACACATTAGAAGAAATTTTTTCTCAAGCACAGCATGCACGAAAAAAATGGCTGAAGAATAGCCATTGATTGACACCCTGTCTTTACGCTTCTTGTATTAATCCAACGCAAACAATAAAATGAATTGCATGCATTTGCGCTTTAAATCCCTATAACTATTCAAAGGAGATATCTATGAAAAATAAATTAACTGTAGTATCGGTTATTGCTGTCGTCATTAATATGCTATTTTTTTCCAGTTTTGCTTTGGCGGAAAGCGGTTATGCCGTTCATTACAGCAACAAATTCCAAGGTAAAAAAACAGCAAATGGCGAGATCTTTGATCAAAATGGTCTGACCGCAGCCCATAAAAAATTTCCCTACGGCACACAAGTGAAAGTAACCAATCTCGAAAATGATCGCAGCGTAATTGTAAAAATAAATGATCGCATGCGCACTCGCAATCGCAATGTAATTGATGTAACCAGACATGCTGCAGAAGAACTTGGCTTTGTAAAAAATGGACGGGCTCGTGTTAGCTTAGAAGTTGTCAATCAACAATAATAGCGATTCTCAGCCGAGAAATTAACCTATGGTTTTATCACATAGGTTAATTTGTAGTTATCGCGACCTGCGTATTTCCTCAGTACCTTCAATTCGGGTGGGTGTCCATGTAGGCTTCCCCTAGTAATACCAAGGAGCGATATCATGCTCTGTTACCAGCCTATGCTTGCTGACATTACTATCGTCAAAATCCACTTGTTCCAATGCATTAATTTGGTAAACCCCAGATGCGACATGAATCTTAACGTATCCCTCCGCGACTGCGATATTATTACTACCATCTTTATGCATGCGAATGCTAAAGCGTGTGCCCGTATCTCTAATAATCACATTGCCCACTTTTACCTCTAGGGTATTACTAGTATTCTTTTTGATGTCAAAGTATATACTGCCTTTAAATAATTCGACTTGTAACGGCTGACTGTCTTTTACAGCGACTAAGCTGCTAGTATCAAGAGCTAAATCAATACCAGGAATAATGGAAGTAGTTAATTGCTCTTCTTTAGTTTCATAAAAACGTATACTTTGCGGTTTAGCAAAATACCATGTCAACAAACCAAGGATTACACAAAAACCCATAATAGCGCAGTGCACCAAAAAACGCCGCCAACTGAAAATAAAAGTAAAAGGCTGAATAACCGGTGGTTCAGGTTCTTTCATTTAATCTAAATATCGTTAAAATTTAAATTATAACCGACTACAATTATTTTTTTGTACCGATGTAGAATCACGAAAACTTATAAGCAAGTAGAGTATTTTCTAGAACTATTGTCAAATGTGATGTATGGAGAATTAAGCGCTTTCCTGTTTGTAGTAATCGCGACAGCCTGTTCTTTCTGACAGTTACCCGATATGACGATGTGGCTGTTAGATCAAATTCAGTGACTCACTGCGGTAATTTTTCGCCTCATATTTCCTTTCCGTCAATTAATGTTTGCGTCGGAGTGCGCCCATTGTTGTAATACATCATGCAGATCGGCTCGCGACTGTTCGATGGATTGGTAAATCCTGCGCCCGAAAGCCACTTGGTAGAATTCCTGCAAGCGGGTTTTGTGGAAGCATTTGCAGATACCATTGGTCGGTGGATGGTCGGCCTTGATCCTTGGAAAATACTTCGGCCGCTTGTGCAATTAATTGACGCTCCCAGCTGTTAATCTGCGTTGTGTGCAATCCGTAGCGGGCTGCCAATTGTGTGCGGTACCATTTCCTCTCCACGTATCACAACAAGTGCCGCTCATCTCATTGCTCCTTCTATTTTGCAATAGGTAGTCCGCTCTGAATAATCCATAACGATATGATTTTATGTAATGAGTTGATAAAT
>CADEDJ010000062.1 GCA_902826055.1 uncultured Nitrosomonas sp.
TTCAACAAGTTATGCGAAAACTTATTCTACTAAATAAACTGAATCGGGCTGCTGTACTTTAAGATTTGTATTTTTCCAAAAGAGGTCTCGCAGGCTTTCAAAGATGTTAATAATGAACTATTAATAGGGGTTGCTCGGAAATCTCCTCTGACAAAAAAGTTATTGAAAGTCAGCAAAAAATTCTCAGTAAGACAAAAAATGGTCCAAAATTACTGATGAAGATTGTCTGCAATTAAGATGAGTTCATTTTCAAAAGGATTAGGCTTTTTCTTCTTATATTTGTCCTGCGATCAGCTATCTGTGATTTAATAAGCGATGGTAATATACGCATTTGTTTCCAAAAATTTCAAAGGAATAGTATCACCATGTTTTCGCAGAAACACACAATAGAAAATGTTGATCCAGAATTATGGCAAGCGATCAAAGGCGAGGAACAGCGCCAGGAAGAGTATATTGAGCTAATCGCATCGGAAAATTACGCGAGTCCCGCTGTGATGCAAGCTCAAGGTTCTGTTTTAACGAATAAATATGCCGAAGGTTATCCTACTAAACGCTACTATGGCGGCTGTATGTACGCTGATCAAGTGGAGCAGTTAGCGATTGACCGGTTAAAAGCCCTGTTTAGTGCTGAATACGTCAATGTGCAACCGCATTCTGGATCCCAAGCCAATGCGGCAGTTTATCTGTCAGCATTGAAACCGGGCGATACTTTATTAGGGATGTCTTTGGCGCATGGAGGACATTTGACGCATGGTTCAAGTGTAAATATGAGCGGTAAGATTTTTAATTCAATTTCGTATGGCTTGCATCCGGAAACAGAGGTACTGGATTACGATGAGGTCGAGCGATTAGCACATGAGCACAAGCCAAAAATGATCGTTGCAGGTGCTTCGTCTTATGCAAGAATTATTGATTGGAAGCGCTTTCGTAAGATTGCTGATGCGATTGGTGCATATTTATTTGTCGACATGGCGCACTATGCAGGTCTAGTCGCTGCTGGTTTTTATCCGAATCCCGTTGGAATTGCAGATTTTGTCACGAGCACGACACACAAAACGCTACGTGGCCCGCGAGGAGGCATCATCATGGCCAAACCTGAGCACGAAAAGGCATTGAATTCTGCTATTTTTCCACAAACTCAAGGTGGGCCATTGATGCATGTGATTGCAGCGAAGGCTGTGGCATTTAAAGAAGCTGCGAGTAAAGAATTCAAGGATTATCAAGAGCAAGTCATTGAGAATGCACGTGTTATGGCGAAGGTTCTCACCAGTCGTGGTTTGCGTATTGTGTCAGGCCAGACAGATTGCCATATGTTTTTGGTGGATTTGCGTGCAATGAATCTGACGGGTAAACAGGCAGAGGAATCGCTTGAACGTGCACACATTACAGTCAATAAGAACGCTATTCCTAATGATCCGCAAAAGCCATTTGTGACCAGTGGCATTAGGGTAGGTTCGCCAGCCATTACTACAAGAGGTTTCAAAGAATTGGAAGCAGAACAATTGGCGAATCTAATTGCCGATGTGCTGGTTGCACCTGAAGATTCAGCAGTTCTGTCGCAGGTAGCTACAGAGTCGAAGCGATTATGTGCAAAATTTCCAGTTTATGGATGACCCTCATCAAACTGAACAGATGTGAATAAGCGTCTGTTCAGTTTTTTAATATTGGGGAGCAGTGTATGAAATGTCCCTTTTGTAATGCTGATGATACCAATGTCATAGATTCTCGCGTTAGCGAGGATGGGCATAAGATTCGCCGCCGTCGCCGATGCCCAAGTTGCGATAAGCGTTTTACGACATATGAGACAGTTGAGTTACGTTTGCCGCAAATTGTCAAACATGATGGTAGCCGGACTGAATTTGATCGCAACAAGCTATTAACTGGATTCAAACGGGCACTGCATAAACGCCCGGTTCCTACAAGTTATGTCGATGCTGCAATTGATCGAATTGTGCAAAAGCTTTTAAGTATGGGGGAGCGAGAAGTTTCATCGCGAAGCATTGGTGAGAGTGTGATGCAAGAATTGTATAAGCTTGACCAAGTTGCTTATATCCGATTTGCTTCTGTCTATAAAAGCTTCCAAGACGTTGATGATTTTCGAAATGCAATTAAGGAAGTGCAAAAACCACCGCAGTCACAATGATTGGAAACGATGGAGGCGGCTCATATCGATTTGATTCTCTTCCCAATTGTTTATTAATGTCACTAGATTAGCAATCAAAGTAATCGCCTAAATGTTTTCCTCCAACGATTATGCCTATATGGCTTATGCGCTTCGCTTAGCAGAGAAAGGTCTCTATAGCACAACACCCAATCCACGCGTTGGATGCGTAATCACCAACAATGGCAAGATCGTCGGTTCTGGCTGGCATGAACGAGCCGGGCAAGCACACGCTGAAATTGTTGCACTGAATGAAGCCGGGGAAGCCGCGCATGGCGCAATTGCCTATATAACATTGGAGCCTTGCAGCCATTACGGTCGTACACCACCTTGCGCCACTGCGCTGATTGATGCAGGTATTGCCAAAGCCATCATTGCGATGGAAGATCCCAATCCACTTGTATCCGGACGTGGTTGTGCATTATTGCAGCAGGCGGGTGTTGCGGTACAGAAAGGACTATTAAATGCAGAGGCGCATGCACTCAATGCAGGGTTTGTCTCTCGCATGGTCCATAAGAAACCATGGGTTAGGTTAAAAATTGCCGCAAGCCTTGATGGTAAGACTGCTTTAAAAAATGGCATCAGCCAATGGATTACTGGTGATGCTGCACGCCGGGACGGGCATCGGTGGCGAGCACAGTCATGTGCTATTTTGACAGGAATCGGTACCGTTAAGATTGATAATCCTCAATTAACAGTGCGTTCAATTCATACGTCACGTCAACCAAAGAAAGTTATTGTCGATAGCCGTTTAAGTATTCCGCTGGATGCTCAGTTGCTGCAAGGAAAAGAAGTTCTGATTTTTACCACACATGCCGAAAATGCGAGAAAAAAGCAAGCACTCGAGAAATTAGGGGTACGGATTATTGTTCTGTCCGATTCTGAAGGTAAGGTTGATTTAAGAAAAATGATGACTGTATTAGCCGACTTTGGCATGAATGAGATTTTGGTAGAAGCAGGGTGTAGCTTGAATGGGACTCTGGTTGAAGCTGGGTTAGTTGATGAAATAATTTTTTATTTTGCACCTCATTTGATTGGCAATGACGCACAAGGGATGTTGAGACTGCCCGAATTAATCGATCTGCAACAAAAGAAGGCACTGGCGATTCAGGACCTCCGTATGATCGGAAAGGATATCCGCGTAATTGCAAAGCTGCTATAAAAGGTAGTTGGTTATTCGCGATGAGGTCTTTTAGCAAGTTTGCGTTGCAGCGTACGCCGGTGCATGTTCAATATTCTCGCCGTGACTGATATGTTATTGTCATTTTCAGTAAGGATTCGTTGAATGTATTCCCATTCCAATCGTCCGACTGATAACGGATTGGCGCTAATGGGAATATCTGATTCGCCTGTAGTTCGCTCAAAAGCAGCCATGATTTCGTCGGCATCAACTGGTTTTGCGAGGTAATGCGTGGCACCAAGTTTAATAGCCTCAACGGCTGTAGCGATGCTGGCATAACCTGTCAGCATGACAATGCGCGTGCCGGGATCTAGAACTTTCAATTTTTCCACTAAAACCAATCCAGATTCGCTGGATAATTTGAGATCAACAATTGCATATTCAGGCGTTGAGATTTCAGTTAGATTTAATGCGTCGTTTATCGTGTGGGCACAAGTCACACTGAAGCCCCGTTTAATCATGGCTTTCTTCAATACATCGCAAAAAACGGTATCGTCATCAACAATGAGTAAACTGGGATTTTCGTTGTTATCGGTCGATAGAGAATCAGTCATGTGTTTATCCTATCAACGGTAAAATAACCTGAGTGCACGCCCCGCCCTGTTCAAGATTAAACAAGCGTACACTACCGCCGAATCTTTCAATATTCGCATTGGCTAGAAATAGACCAATTCCGAAGCCCTGCCCCGGCGTTTTACTAGAAAAAAATGCTTCTCCAGCACGTTGCATAGCTTCTGCCGATAAACCCTCGCCATCATCAACGATTTCGAGATGAAGCATTTGATTGTCCCAATCACTCTTGATTTCAATGCATTTTGACGAAGCATCGGCGGCGTTGTTGAGAAGATTCAAGATGGATTGACTTAGCAATTGATTATCCATGATCCGAGGTATGGGCTGCTTATCTGTGCAGTGGTAGGTGTACTGGACGGAAGGACGTATGAGCTTCCATTTATCAAGAATCTGATCAAGGAATTCATTAACAGGTAATTCACTGCCTTGTTCGGCCCTCGTCTGACCTACTTTTGCCAGCAGTTGAGTGAGTGTTTGTTTACAATGAGTAATTTGGTCTCGCAAGATACGAATATTATTTTGAAATTCATTATCTTGTGTATATTCCTGTTGCAATTCTCCTGTTACTACAGCCATGGTCGATAGCGGGGTTCCAAGTTCGTGTGCGGCACCTGCTGCAAGCGTTCCCAAAGCGATAATTTGCTCATTGCGTAAAGCATGTTCACGCGCTTTGGCAAGGTCTTGATCCCGGTCTCGAATTGAGGCACTCATTTTAACCACAAACCAAGCAATGATAACGGTGCTTAATACAAATGCCAACCACATCCCAGATACGTGCAATGCAAATTCGATAAGATGATTACTATGTTCATGTGGTAGTGGTACATAAACGAATAATAATAGTGTATAGCAGGCAATCGTGATAAAGGCCATCACCCATGTGTAGCGCCATGGTAATGTGGCGGCCGCAATAGTTATCGGTAGTAAATATAATGAGATAAATGGATTGGTCGATCCGCCGCTAAAATATAATAAAGTACTCAGAGCTAGCACATCAATAAGCAATTGTAAGAAGAATTCCAAGTGGGAGACCGGCCACTTACGATGCAAACGAATCCAGGTTAGAAAGTTTATTAGCGCGAGTAACGCTACCACTAAAACAAGCTGTGCCCACGGAATTTCAATATCGATAGTCCAATAAACCAGGCCGATTGTGAGACACTGAGCAGCAATGGCAATATTGCGTAGCCAAAATAAACGTTGTAAATTCTTGCTCAGGGGTGATTGACTAAGGTCACTAAACATGATGATGGGTGAAAAATATTATTTTGCTTGCTTAACATTGGAACATTAGCGCAAATTTTAGTGTATGGCTATGCGGCAAATTGTCTCAGGGGGACGGGATTAATAATAAATTACAGATCAATTTGTATAAAGAAATATATAAGCAATGTAATTTGATGTTTTTACATAAGCTTATGTTTGAAAAAAAATCGATAATGCAAATATCTTTGCAATTATAGTAACTAATGTTTTTTTCGGTTAGAATCGTGAGCCGTTTTGTTTTATGTCAATGAATTCGCATTATCTTTCTAAAAATATTTTATGATTCTTATTCTTGTCCCCAACACTCGATCAGATAGTTCGGAATATAAACAACTTTTGGCGCACTTGGCGAATTTTTCTGGCATATCAACGCGAGTACATACCGAAGTGGGTGCTGAACAAACACTGACAGAGATCTATCTGATTGGTAATACTAAAGTGCTATCAATTGAAGATGTCAGTTCGCTTCCTTGTGTTGATCGAGTTGTACGGGTTTCTGAGGAATATCGCATTTTAGGGCGACATGAAAATGACGATCGTCCAACACATTTTGATTATAACGGGGTTCGGTTTGGACAAGATACACTGAATATATTCGCTGGCTTATGTGCAGTTGACACCCTCGAGCATGTTGAAATGATGATGAAAGCCCTGCGAGATCAGGGTCAGGTTTGTACTCGAATGGGGGCATATAAACCGCGTACAAGTCCTTATGCATTTCAGGGGCACGGTAAAACCTGCTTGCCTTATGTATTTGATCTTGCAGGTAAATATGGCATAAAGGTGATTGCCATGGAGATTACGCATGAGTCCCATCTGGATGAAATAAGCAATGCACTATATCAAACTGGAAACACGACAGGCGTTATGCTACAGATTGGAACAAGGAATACACAAAATTTTGAACTGCTAAAAATTGTAGGCCGTCAGCAGAATTTCCCAGTACTGATCAAGCGCGGTTTTGGCATTACTTTGGATGAATCTTTAAATGCTGCTGAATATTTAGCTTCGGAAGGAAATCGAAAGGTAGTTTTTGGATTGCGCGGAATGAAAACAAATATGGGTGATCCGCATCGTAATTTTGTTGATTTTTCCCATGTGCCTGTTGTTAAGCGATTAACCCGTATGCCAGTTTGTATCGATCCTTCACACTCGGTAGGTACGCGCGCAAGCTCACCAGACGGTGTTCTGGATATCATGCATGTTACTGCGCAAGGTATAATAGCTGGTGCCAACATGGTCTTAGTCGATTTTCATCCTGCACCTAGTAAAGCCTTGGTAGATGGGCCACAGGCTTTGCTCATGCGAGAACTACCACAATTTCTGGAAGATATTCAAATTGCTCGAGAGGCTTATGAAAAACGTGTAGCGCTAGCTGAGCGTTATCGCGAGGGATAAAAATTACCGATATTTTGATTGCTTGGGAATCTTGCATTCATTGATAAGGTTGATAATTGCCGAGCGAATATGGCAACAACCTGATTTTGGAGAAAATAAATGATAAAAGTGCTACTTTCAAACCCAAGGGGCTTCTGTGCTGGTGTGGATCGTGCGATAGAAATTGTTGAACGAGCACTTACAATGCATGGAGCGCCAATTTATGTGCGGCACGAGGTTGTGCATAACCGTTTTGTAGTTGAAGATTTAGAAAAAAAAGGTGCCGTTTTTGTAGAAAATCTCGATGAAGTCCCGCAAGACAGTATTTTAATTTTTAGCGCACATGGCGTATCGCATGCTGTACGGCGGGAGGCCGCGGAGCGAAGATTGAAAGTATTTGATGCCACGTGTCCATTGGTTACCAAAGTTCATGTGGAAGTGGCTAAGATGCGTAAAGAAGGAAAAGAAATCATTATGATAGGTCACCAAGGTCATCCTGAAGTGGAAGGTACTATGGGGCAGATCGATGGTGATGATAAAGGTATGTATCTTGTCGAAACTGAAACGGATGTAACAAATTTAAAAGTTAAAGATGAACGTAATTTGGCTTATGTGACACAAACAACATTGTCGGTTGATGACGCCGCCCGCATTGTCGATGCGCTAAAGCGTCAATTTCCTCTGATTAGTGGGCCTAAGAAAGATGATATTTGCTATGCTACACAGAATCGCCAAGATGCTGTAAAAAAAATGGTGAACCAATGTGATTTGGTAATTGTGGTCGGTTCTCCCAATAGTTCCAATTCTAACCGATTATGCGAAGTGGCTAGAAATGCAAATGTTGAAGCTTATATGGTGGACCGTGCCGAGCAATTACAAGAAAAATGGTTTGATCAAAAAAAAGTTATCGGCATCACTGCTGGAGCTTCAGCTCCAGAAATATTGGTTCAGCAAGTAATATCTCGCCTCAAGCAAATTGGCGCCGATCAAATTGGTGAAGATGTGATGATTGAAGAGTTGAGCGGAGTTGTCGAATCAGTTGTGTTTCCTTTACCAAAAGCCTGATTAAAGATTAGTCAGAAGTCCATCCTGTTTGATACGGTGTGATATCAAATGGTTGCATCGTATCAATTATCTCATTCACCAGGATTTCAGCACTAGCAGGTGCCATAGTTACGCCGTAACGGAAGTGACCGCAGTTTATGAACAGATTGCGAATATTTGGATGTCTGCCAATGGTAGGAATATTATTTGGCGAACCCGGGCGTAATCCTGACCAGTGCTGAATAATTGGCATCCTACCCAGTTCGGGTAAAATACTTTGAGCACGATTTAGCAAATAATCGCGTGCTGAAATAGTTATCTGTTTATCAAATCCTACATTCTCAAGTGTACTGCCAACAAGTAAGTGACCATCCTGGCGCGGAATGATATATAAGTCACCTTGTACTACAATCGTACGAATTGGTGGTTTGTCAAATTTGAATAGTAACATTTGCCCTTTTATCGGCGTTATCTCTAATTTGAGTCGATGAACGCCTAAAATTTCTTTGCTCCAAGCACCTGCACAAACAATATAGTAGTCAGCAACAAACTTGCCACAAGAAGAGTTAACTGATTGTACTTTACGATGTGTGATTTTAAGATTTTCAACTGTGCAATTTTCTAGAATATGACCGCCTAATAGCGTCACTCTTTTTAGTAACGCTTGGAGTAGTCTTGGATTACGTATCTGAGCGATTTCCGGTAAATATAAAGCGAAATCTTGTGCCTTATTTCTATTGCCAGGAATAAAGGGAATATCGGTTAATGGGTGCTGCGCGAATTTCATTTGTCGCACTAAACACCATTGCCTTGCAGTATCAAGATTAAATGGAGGTAATACGCACATGCCAGATTTGTCATATTCCGGATTAATTCCTGAAACCTTGTGTAAGGTCGACACCCAGGATGGGAATTGTTTGGCGCTGTAATTAGTAAGTTGTGTGACTTCGTTAGCATAATCCCAAGGGCAGAGAGGTGACAGAATACCGCCTCCTGCCCACGATGATTCCTGCCCAGCTTTTCTGCGCTCTAAAAGCGTGACCTTTGCACCCTGGAGTAAAAGGCGCTCGGCGGTAGCAAGTCCAATAACACCTGCGCCAACTATAATAACCGATTGTTTCATAATGAATTAGTTATCTGCCTTATGGCTGTAAAGTTGGAGATAATTTAACCGTTAAAACAAATTGTAACCCACACTTATCAGATAAGTTTCTTTGTTGTTATAGAGGATCCTGCAAATGAATTGTGTGTTGGAACTAAAGTTTGAAAAGATTGTTGTCGCTAAAACTTAGCCGACATTAATAAAAAATTCCATCAATAGCAGTAGTAGAGGAAAAATTCATTTGGTGGTTTATAAATGAATAGAGGCCATGTATGGAACAATTAAAACAAAATGGATTTACATTAGTTGAACTACTGGTCACATTAAGTGTGGCAAGTATTTTACTAACAGTTGCAGTACCAAGTTATCGCACATTTGTACAAGATAATTTACTTACAGCGCAAAGTAATACTTTCCATTCTGCATTAGCCTTGGCTAAAAGTGAAGCAATCAGACGCAGTAGTTTTGCGACGATTTGTCCAAGTACAAATGGTACAGGCTGTACTGGTGGAACAACGTGGTCCAATGGTTGGCTGGTTTTTGCCGATACAAATGGCAACGGTGTGGTTGAAGCTGGTGAAGAAATTTTGCAAGTTAATGCGGCACTATCGGGTGGAAACACTATGAGATCAGGATTCCGGATCAGAGTCACATTTTCAGCCAGTGGTTTTACATCGGGCTATGCGGATACTTTTTCATTGTGTGATACTCGCGGGGTGTCCCATTCCAAGGCTATTGTCCTAAATAACCAAGGTCGTTTTCGTTCTGAAATGGGCACAGGAGCATGTTCGTGAGTCGTACAATTTCTTTATCGAGCCAGGTATCCAGTTACGGCTTTAGCTTGCTGGAAGTATTAATCACGATTCTTATAGTATCTTTCGGCTTGTTGGGGATGGCAGCCTTGGTTGTATCAGGAGTGCGAAGTAACAATGTTGCCTATTATCGTTCAGTAGCCAGTAAACAAACAGAGGATATTGCCGATCGTATGCGTGCCAATATTACTGGTGTGACTGCTGCGGCATATGATGCACTTGCAGATAATATTCCAAGCAATGTGGATTGTGTCGCGAATGTTTGCAACGAAACACAAATAGCTACATACGATCACGCTCAATGGAATACAGCAAATTCAATTTTGTTGCCAAATGGCAGAGGTACCGTAAATGGGAGTTTAGCGGCCGGGTATTCAATTACAGTAATGTGGACAGAAAAAGAAATGAATGGCGAAGCTGACCCTAATTGTCCTGTGGGAACAGCGGTGAATACAAGATGTTTTGTAACAAGGTTTGCTCCTTAATGGTTATTCATATGACTCAGAAATATGACTGCAAATCTAAGCAAGGAAATAAAGCGAGGAAGTTGAAAACTCAGCACGGGTTTACTTTGGTTGAAATGATGGTTGCAATGACGATAGGCCTAGTATTGCTTCTTGTTATCGGAACTATTTTTGCCAGCAGTCGACAAGTTTTTCGCGAGCAAGAAGATAATGCGCGCCTACAAGAAAGTGGGCGTTATGCGCTTGAGATTATTGGACGAAATATAAAACAAGCAGGACACGTAGAAGTTCCATTCACCGGCTTTAAAGTTGCTTTTACTGGTACAGCAATTAGTGGTACCAATGGCGGTCCAGGTGTTGCTGATACGATTACTGTGCAATATGAAGGGGCACTTAATGACAATGACTGTGAGGGCACTGGAGTATCTGTCGCAGGAAGAATTATTCAAAATCACTTCAACATTGATGCTATCAACGCAGAATTGCAGTGTGCAGGTCAAATTTCAGATGCCCCCACCGCACCAGGAGTACCGCCAACCGGTCAAGTCTTACTTAGTAATGTAGAAGATTTGCAGATTCTTTATGGAATAGATACTGATGCTGATCAATCAGTGGATCAATACGTTGAATTGCCTGCCGACTGGGATCAAGTTGTTACAGCACGTGTGTGTATCCTGGCGCGTTCTGACAAAATCAATATAGTTCCTAGTGGTAATTATTTGAATTGTAGTGGCGCAACAGTTGCTGTTCCTGCTGATAGAAGGCTCAGACGTACTTTTACTGCGACATTTAATCTACGTAATCGCATTAATGGTACACCATGAACATGTATTGCAATTTTTATCATCGACAGAGCGGTGCTGTATTTGTAACCGGCTTGATTTTTTTACTGGCTTTATCCTTGTTAGGAATAACAGCGGTAAAAATGGCCACAATGGAAGAAAGAATGTCAGGAAATATGCGCGATCGTATGCTCGCAATGCAAGCGGCAGAAATGGGGTTGCGATATGCCGAGCACCATATTCGTGATAATGATCCTACTACTAATTCTCCAAAATCGATTGAAGGTTTGAGCGACTTCGACACAGCTTGTACAGATGGAATGTGCTATTACGGTTCTGGTACAAATGCACCGACTGTACCAGCATGGGAGACTTACTGTAATCCGGCATGTCCCATTAACTATGTTGAAGGCAACGTTTTTAGAGTTGACGGTATAGCTTATACGGCACCAGCTTTACCTGCAGGTGTGCCTGCACCTACCTATCTTATCGAAGGAATTCAGAAAACTCCGCCAGGAAATATCTTGAGATATTACTACCGAATCACGATTCGAGCTCAAGGAGCTAAGCAAGGTACTGTGGTTTGGTTGCAAGAAGTTTTTAGACCGTGAGTATTTGAAATACTGTAAAGGAAGTAAGATCATGAAAAGAATGCTTTTATCTAGCTTGTCATTATTTAGAAAAATATCTGGCTTTTCATTAGCTATTTTAATAAGTAATGTTTATGCGCTTCCCCCTCTATCCAATACTCCCCTCTTTCTGGGAGGGAACATTTCTCCAAATGTGATGTTTACACTTGATGATTCTGGCTCAATGCACTTTGAAATCATGCCGGAAGAATTGATTCGTAAAGACGCGCGTTTCATGTTTCCGCGCGCAAGCGGTGTGTATGGAGGTGCTGACTACAATAACTATGTGGTCGATTTTGATCCTACCAGCAAATATGCAACTTCTTTACGTTCCAGCCATGTCAACAAAATTTATTACAATCCGACGCTAAGATATCTTCCATGGAGTAATTCTGATGGGTCCCTAATGAATAATGCCGATCCAACGTGCGCATACCATAATCCCATGAATACTGGGGCCGGGTGTCGCAATTTAACAAGCAATAATTCAAAGAAGGTTGATTGGTTGGAGAAAAGTGGTAATTTGGATGAAGAGACAAAAACTTTTTATCCTGCGGTTTATTTCCAATACAACGGTGGCGATATCAATAATGCCAGTAGCTATACGCAGGTCGAAATTAAATCAACGACTTCGACCTATACCGGTGGCCCTGATCGGTCCGATTGTGCGGCGGCTCCAACGTGTACATATAACGAAGAAATTCAAAATTTTGCCAATTGGTATACATATTATCGTTCGCGTGTATTATTGGCGCGTGCAGGTGTTGGTCGAGCATTTGCAGCACAGGGAAATACCATGCGCGTAGGCTTTGCAGCTATTAACAAAGGCTCAACTACTGTGGATGGTGTAGCGACAACAGTAGTGAAAAGTGGTGTTAGGCAATTTACCGGTACCGATAGAACCAATTTTTTTACAAATTTGTATGATCACGATATCCCAGCAGCAGGAACACCATTACGGCAAGCACTGATTGCAGTTGGTGATTACTTCAAGAGAACGGACGATAAGGGGCCGTGGGGACAAACACCCGGTTCGACTGGAGGGACACAGCATGAGTGTCGGCAAAATTATAATATTTTGATGACTGATGGTTACTGGACGGAAGGTTCTGTATCGGGTCTTGACAACTCTGACAACCAGGCTGGTTCCAGTATTACCAATCATTCTTCACCACCAACTCCGGCAACTTATAGCTATACACCAACTCTTCCTTATTCAGATGCCTATAGTGATACGTTGGCAGATGCTGCAATGCAGTATTGGAAAAATGATTTGCGTACCGATCTGCCAAATAAAGTACCAACCAACCCACACGATCCTGCTTTCTGGCAACATCTGGTCAATTTCACAGTGGGTTTAGGCGTTACCGGTACAATGACAACGTTGCCGTCTGGAGGGCAATCTTGGCCTGATCCAACAACAAGCGATGCTGCCAAAATAGACGACTTGTGGCATGCAGCAGTAAATAGTCGTGGTGACTTTTTTAGTGCCGCTGATCCCACTGCTTTCACCAATGCTTTATCGAATGCACTTAAGGCAATTGTAGCGCGAACAGGCTCGGCTTCTGCTGTGGCAGCCAATTCAAATTCATTGATGACCAATGGGCGTATTTATCAAGCTAAGTTTAATAGCGGTGATTGGAGTGGACAGTTATTATCCATTCCTATTAGTGCTTCTGGGATTTTAGGTACTACTGAATGGAATGCCGGAGAAGTTTCATTAGCATCGACAAATGTTATGCCAAATTCTCGAGTAATTATCACTAAAGGTAGTAGCGATGGTGTTTCATTTGAATATACAAATTTAACTTCTGATCAGAAAGCTTTTCTCAATAAAAATGCTAATGGCACTTCTGATAATTGTGGCCCAGAAAGAGTAGCTTTCTTGCGTGGTGATTCAATCCGCGAAAGTGCCAGTGGAACATTTACGTGTTCCAGCACTACTTCAGTAAACAATTTTCGTGTTCGTTCTATCACTAAGTTGGGAGATATTGTTAATTCCGGCCCGCTTTACGTAGGAAGGCCGAGTGCGGGTTATTCAGATGTAGATTATCCGGGTTATAAAACGTTTAAAAATAATTACAAAGATCGAGCGCCAATGGTATATGTGGGTTCTAATGACGGTATGGTTCACGGATTTAATGCCTGTATTGCCGGCGTAACACCGGGGTGCACAACTGCCGACGCTGGAAAAGAATTGCTTGTTTATATTCCGAGTGCAGTCTATGAAAATCTGAGTAGGCTAACCGATAAGAGCTATGACACCAATCATCGCTATTTCGTTGATGGGTCTCCAATGACAGCCGATGTTTATTCTAGTTCAAACGCAAGCTGGAAAAGTATACTTGTAGGCGGACTGAATGGCGGCGGGCAAGGGTACTACGCTTTGGATATTACTAATCCTACAGACACATCAAAATCAGCTCCAACTTTCGCTGCAGCAAATGCTGCGAGCTTGTTATTATGGGAATTTACCAGTACTGATGATGCAGATATGGGCTATAGTCATAATCTTCCCCAAATCAATCCTTTCACCGGCCAGGCAAAGCAAATTATTAAAATGGAGAATAATAAGTGGGCGGTGATTGTTGGCAATGGCTATAACAGTGTAGCAGGCAAGGCTGTGCTCTATATCTTATTTATTGAATCTGGAGAAGATGGAACCTGGACAATGGGAACAGATTACATTAAGTTGGTTGCTGATGCAGGGTCAAGTAACGGTCTTTCGACGCCTACACCCTTTGATACTAATGGTAATGGAAAAGCGGATGTAATCTATGCAGGTGATATTAAAGGCAATTTATGGAAGTTTGATGTTAGCTCTTCTGATTCTTCTAGTTGGAATGTAGCTATTGGTGGCTTACCTTTGTTTGTATCGGGTACGTTGAAACCAATAATTGCCCCACCGGCCATAAGTTTTCATCCTAATGGAGGTCAGTTAATTCTATTTGGAACAGGGAAATATTTAGAGACTGCAGATACTACAGATACTAATACTCAATCTATCTACGGAATATGGGATAACAGTACTACAGCATCAATAACGGCTGGCATGCTTGTTCAACAGGTGATAACTAATGCTGCAGTCAGAACAGCAACTCAAAATTTAGTGCCTTACTCAACCACTGTTAAGGGTTGGTACGCAAATCTTCCTATTAGTGGCGAAAGATTAACGGGGGTGCCGAGCCTAGAGGATGGTATTTTGGTATTTACAAGTATTGTTCCTTCTGCGTCACCTTGTGATTTTGGGGGTAAGGGATTTGTGAATGCACTTGACTTCCTGACAGGGGGGATGCTTCCTTTTGTAGCATTTGATATTAATCGCAATTGGGTTCTTTCGATTGACGATGGATTATCAGCAGGTATCGAAATTGGATTTTCTGTGGGTGGTGTAACTCGAATACGAGGTCAGTCGGACGACAGATTAATAGCCTCGACAGCTGATGGCACATTGGTGCAGACAACTACAGCTAAAGGAGCCGCTGGTTTACGTGGCAGGATTACATGGCGAGAATTCGTACAATAGATAAATACTCTCTTACAGGGAATGATAAGAAAATGGTAAAAATTGCTCCTTATTCATATGACTTAAAAGGTTTTACTCTAATTGAGTTAATGATCACGGTCGCTATCATTGGAATCATTGCGGCAGTTGCTTTTCCTTCATATCAAGATCAAGTGAGGAAATCCAACCGCGCTGTAGTAAAAGGATTATTGTATGAAAATGCACAGTTTATGGAGCGATTTTATACTCAAAATAGCCAATATACAGGAGCTATACTATCTATCACACAGTCTCCGAGGACGGGAACTGTTCAGTATAATATTTCACTCCAAGCTGCAGCAAATAATACATTTACACTTCAGGCAATACCCTCAGGATCCATGGCAGGAGATGTATGCGGTACACTGACGCTTACAAATACCGGTGTGCAGGGAGCAAGTGGAAGTGTAGCAGAATGTTGGGATCATTAATTGTGTAGTAGTCGCGACCCGATCGTAAGCGTCCAACGCAACCACCTGTCACACATTCAGTTTAAGTGATTTAATAAATTCTGGAGCTAAAGGCAACAACTCGTCGATACGGCTATTAGGCCATGCGAGGAGTTTTGTGAGCGTTTTTTTGAGCCATGAGGCCGGGATCGAGGCTGTTGAGCTGGGCGGTGCCGAGCAGGGTTTGAATAGTCCGCTCTGAATAATCCATAACGATATGATTTTATGTAATGAGTTGATAA
>CADEDJ010000063.1 GCA_902826055.1 uncultured Nitrosomonas sp.
GTTGCTGTATTTATAGTGACAATTATTCTGTGGTTTCTTCTTGATTTGCATAGCGCAATATCGGCGATGTTAGGTGGGTCGGTTAATATAATATCCACAATAGTATTTGCGGTGATTGTATCCTTTGGTAAAGGATATACGGCTAGCGATACAATTAGGATCGCGTTAAGAGCAGAAGCAGTGAAAATAATATTAATTGTAAGTTTGTTATGGATAGTACTAAAATTTTATGAGAACGTTAATGTGATAGCATTTATTGGAACGTTCATCCTTAGTGTAATGATTTATAGTATGGCATTACTAGTTGCAGATAATACAAATAAATAAATTGATAAAAAAGTAGACAGTGCATGGCAGCAGAGACAGAACTTACTCCAACATCATATATTGAACATCATTTAACCTATTTAACGACGCAAGTTAGTGAAGGTTCGTTTTGGGTTTTGCATGTTGATACATTGGTTACTTCAATAGTACTTGGAATTATTAGCCTAGGTTTTATATGGTTGATTGTTCGCAGAGCAACGTCTGGAGTGCCATCTAAAAGTCAAGCATTCGTTGAGCTCGCAGTAGAGTTTATTGACAATGAAGTCAAGAATACATTTCATGGAAATCGGCATGTGCTTGTTGCGCCAATGGCATTAACTATCTTTGTGTGGGTGTTAATGATGAATGCCATGGATATATTGCCGATAGATATTATGGCTTGGATTACAGAAAATGTGCTTGGTGCGCACAACTGGAAAATTGTACCAACAACAGATGTCAATACAACTTTTGCGCTAGCTTTATCAGTATGGTTTTTAATGATTTTTTTTAATATCAAAGTGAAGGGCTTGGGCGGTTGGATGCATGAGCTATTTTGCACACCATTTGGGAAAAATCCATTTTTTTGGATATTAAATTTGCTATTTAATTTTATTGAATACGTATCTAAGCCTTTATCGCATTCGTTGCGGCTTTTTGGAAATATATATGCGGGTGAAATAATTTTTCTGCTTCTTGGTATGTGGGCGGCAACAGGTGTATCTGGCACAATTTTTGGTGCAATTTTAGGGGCAGGGTGGGCAATATTCCATATTTTGATTGTTACTTTGCAAGCATTTATTTTTATGATGTTAACAGTGGTGTATATATCAATGGCACATGAATCTCATTGAATTTTAAAACTTATTCTTGCAACAATATTATTAATCTAATTAAAAGGAAATAAAAAATGGAGAATTTGCAGTTTTTAGCAATGATTCAAGCATACACTGGAATTGGAATCGGTTTGATGATTGGTCTGGGAGCAGCGGGGGCGTGTATTGGTGTAGGTATAATGTGTAGCCGTTTTCTTGAGGGTGCGGCACGCCAACCAGAAATGATACCTACTTTGCAAGGTAAGGTGTTCCTTTTGCTTGGTTTAACTGATGCATCTTTCATTATTGCGGTTGGTTTGGCTATGTTGTTCGCGTTTGGTAATCCTTTACTTGCAGTAATTCAATAACGGCAACAAGTATAAAATGTCATTGCTGATTGAATCAGAAATTATGGGTTTGTCATGAATATTAACTTTACTTTAATTTCTCAGGCGATAGCCTTTTCGGTGTTTATTTGGTTTACAGTTAAATATGTATGGCCACCATTGCTTCGTGCGATAGAGGAGCGCCAAAAAACGATTGCTGACGGTTTGGCTGCTGGAGAGCGTGGTCGTCATGAATTGGAATTAGCGAGTCAGCGTTCATCTGAAGTATTAAAAGAAGCTAAGCAGCGTGCTTCGGAAATAGTTGCGCAGGCAGAAAAACGTGCTTCGGAAATAGTTGAAGAAGCTAAAAGAACAGCAAAAGAAGAAGGTGATCGGATAATTGTTGGTGCTAAGGCAGATATTGAGCATGAAATGTTTGGCGCAAAAGAAGTCTTACGGCAACATGTTGCTCAATTGGCAATTGCTGGAGCGGCTAAAATTTTACGTCGAGAAGTAGATGCTAAGGTGCATGCTGATATGCTTAGTTCAATTGGGGAAGATTTAAAATAATGAGTGAAGCAGTTACAGTGGCGAGGCCTTATGCAGAAGCGGTGTATAAGCTAGGGATAAGTAATAGCAATTTAAATAGTTGGTCGGAGATGTTAAAGCTTGCGGTAACAATTGCTGAAGATAACTATGTTAAGCTGCTTATTGGAAATCCAGCTGTCTCTGCGAATCAACTTAGTGAGATATTTTTGGATATTGGTCGGAATAAGTTCGATTCAGAAGCTCGTAATCTGATAATTACGCTATCAGCTAATAAACGAATATCGATTTTACCTCAAATATGTCAATTATTTGAACAACTAAAAGCGCAATATGAGGGTATCCTGGAAGCTAAGATTGTGAGTGCGTTTGCTCTGGAAGGCAAGCAACTTAATAAATTAATTAAAGACCTCGAGCAAAAATTTAAACATAAGATAGAAGCAAAAATAAGTATTGATCCGGAATTAATAGGTGGTGTTAAAGTTGAAATTGGTGATGAGGTTTTTGATGCCTCAGTTCGCGGTAAACTTGAAGCCTTGGCTGTTGCCATTAAAAGCTAGGAGTTAAATGAAATGCAGTTAAATCCATCCGAAATTAGTGAGCTGATAAAACAAAGAATTGAGGGGTTGGTTGATACAGCAGAAGTACGTACGCAAGGAACAATTGTTTCTGTAACAGACGGTATTGTGCGCATTCACGGCTTATCAGATGTGATGCAAGGTGAGATGCTTGAATTTCCAGACAACACCTTTGGTTTGGCATTGAATCTTGAACGGGATTCTGTAGGTGCTGTAATTATGGGTGCTTATGAACATATCCGTGAAGGGGATACAGTAAAATGTACTGGACGTATTCTTGAAGTGCCAGTTGGAGAAGGTTTGTTGGGAAGGGTTGTAAATGCGTTGGGACAACCGATAGATGGCAAAGGACCAATTACTGCCAATAGATCGGAACCAATCGAGAAAATTGCCCCCGGCGTTATCTGGCGGCAATCAGTTGATCAGCCGGTTCAAACAGGATTAAAATCTGTAGATTCGATGGTACCAATTGGTCGAGGTCAGCGTGAACTGATTATAGGTGATCGTCAAACAGGAAAGACTGCGGTAGCAATTGATGCAATTCTTAATCAAAAAGGCCAGAACATGCTTTGTATTTATGTCGCAATCGGGCAAAAAGCATCTTCAATCGCCAATGTAGTACGCAAACTGGAAGAACGTGGTGCAATGGAATATACCATTGTAGTGGCGGCTACCGCATCAGAATCTGCAGCAATGCAATTTATTGCACCTTATTCTGGTTGTACAATGGGAGAATATTTTCGTGATAAAGGGCAAGATGCACTGATTGTTTATGATGACTTGACCAAACAAGCCTGGGCATACAGACAAATTTCCTTACTTTTAAGACGTCCGCCAGGACGAGAAGCCTATCCTGGGGATGTATTCTATCTTCATTCCCGCTTGCTAGAGAGGGCAGCAAGAGTCAGTGCTGCGTATGTGGAGAAAGCTACAAATGGGATAGTCAAAGGCAAGACAGGTTCATTAACAGCTTTGCCAATCATTGAAACACAAGCTGGTGACGTGACTGCATTTGTTCCAACGAATGTTATTTCTATTACCGATGGCCAAATATTTCTTGAAACTGATTTATTTAATGCCGGCATTCGTCCTGCAATTAATGCGGGTGTATCTGTTTCTCGTGTTGGTGGTGCAGCGCAAACCAAAGTGATTAAAAAATTAGGCGGTGGTATACGATTGGCATTAGCTCAGTATCGTGAGTTAGCTGCGTTTGCACAGTTTGCTTCGGATTTAGACGAAGCAACCCGTAAGCAGTTGGAACGTGGAAAAATGGCAACTGAACTAATGAAGCAACCTCAGTATGCAACACTTAGTGTATCTGAAATGGCGCTTACTTTATTTGCAATTAATAATGGTTATTTTGATGATGTGGAAGTCAATCGAGCATTAGCGTTTGAGTCAGCCCTGAAAAGCTATATTCTTGGTCAATATGGTACTGTTCTTGATAAGATTGAAAATAGCAAAGAGCTTGATGCTGAGACAGAAAAAGAATTGACTACAGCAATTTTAGAATTTAAGCAAAACGGAACATATTAGCAAATGGCCGGTAGCAGAGAAATACGTAATAAAATAAAGAGTGTAAAAAATACGCAAAAGATAACACGTGCAATGGAAATGGTTGCAGCGTCGAAAATGCGTAAAGCTCAAGATCGCATGAAAAAAGCACGACCTTATGGTGAAAAAATACGTAATGTTGCGGCTCATATGAGTCGGGCAAACACCGAATATCGACATCCTTTTCTGATTGGGCGAGATACTGTAAAACGGATTGGTATTATTATTGTGACTTCCGATAAAGGACTTTGCGGAGGATTGAATACAAATATATTGCGTAAAGTAGTGAGTCAGATAAAGATATGGCAAGCAGAAGGCGAGCAAATTGAAGTCTGTTGCGTAGGTAATAAAGGCTTTGGATTCATGAATAGAGTTGGCGCAAACATAGTTTCGCAAGTACTAGGATTAGGCGATACACCAGAGATGACAAGACTCATTGGTGCAGTAAAAATAGTATTGGATGGCTACATGCAAGATCGATTTGATCGTGTTTATATTTTTTATAATCGATTTATTAATACCATGAAACAAGAACCAGTGATGGAGCAATTGCTTCCATTATCAGATGAACGCATGCAAAATAGCGAGCAATCCAATGAAAAACCTAGATTAGCATGGGATTACATTTATGAGCCTGAGGCGAAACCTGTTATAGACGATATTATGGTGCGTTATGTTGAAGCATTGATATATCAAGCTGTGGCAGAAAATATGGCATCTGAGCAATCAGCAAGGATGGTTGCAATGAAAGCTGCATCAGATAATGCTGGTAATGTAATAGATGAATTGACATTGATTTATAACAAATCTCGGCAGGCGGCGATTACAAAAGAGTTATCCGAAATCGTCGGAGGCGCAGCGGCTGTTTAAATTTTTAGTATTTAGATTTTGTTTAGGGAACAACGATGAGTCAAGGAAAAATTGTTCAGTGTATTGGTGCAGTGATTGATGTAGAGTTTTCACGTGAATCTCTTCCAAAAGTTTATGATGCGTTAGTGATGGAAGGTTCTGAGCTTACGCTCGAAGTTCAACAGCAATTAGGTGATGGTGTGGTGCGTACTATTGCTTTGGGATCGTCGGATGGTTTGCGTCGCGGAATGCTTGTAGTAAATACTGGCAAGCAGATTACAGTGCCTGTCGGAATTAAAACATTAGGGCGTATTATGGATGTTTTAGGTCGTCCGATAGATGAAATGGGTGAAATAGGTTCAGAACAAAATATGTCGATTCATCGCGAAGCTCCGGCATTTGATGAACTATCTGCGTCTACTGAATTGCTAGAGACTGGCATCAAAGTGATTGATTTGATTTGCCCATTTGCTAAAGGTGGCAAAGTAGGCTTGTTTGGCGGTGCAGGTGTTGGTAAAACTGTTAATATGATGGAGTTGATCCGTAACATTGCGATTGAACATAGTGGATATTCTGTGTTCGCAGGTGTTGGAGAACGTACTCGTGAAGGCAATGATTTTTATCACGAAATGAAGGAATCCAAAGTACTTGACAAAGTTGCACTAGTTTATGGACAAATGAATGAACCGCCAGGAAATCGCTTGCGTGTGGCATTGACAGGTCTAACAATGGCCGAATCATTCCGTGATGAAGGTCGTGATGTGTTATTTTTTGTTGATAATATTTATCGTTATACGTTGGCGGGAACAGAAGTATCTGCTCTACTGGGACGTATGCCATCAGCAGTAGGATATCAACCAACACTGGCAGAAGAAATGGGACGACTGCAAGAACGCATTACATCGACAAAAACTGGTTCGATTACATCAATTCAAGCTGTTTACGTACCAGCCGATGATTTGACTGATCCTTCACCAGCGACTACTTTCGGGCATTTGGACGCAACAGTAGTTTTATCAAGAGATATTGCTTCTTTGGGCATTTACCCGGCTGTAGATCCTCTTGATTCAACATCGCGCCAACTTGATCCTCAAGTTGTAGGTGAGGAGCATTACAATACTGCTCGTTCAGTGCAGCAAACATTGCAACGTTATAAAGAATTACGGGATATTATTGCAATTCTAGGTATGGATGAATTATCTGCAGAAGATAAGCTTGCAGTTAGTCGAGCTAGAAAAATTCAACGTTTTCTCTCACAACCATTTAACGTTGCTGAAGTATTTACTGGATCGCCCGGAAAATATGTTTCACTTAAAGATACAATTAAAGGTTTTAAAGGAATTGTAGAAGGTGAATATGACGATTTACCTGAACAAGCGTTCTATATGGTTGGTAGTATTGAAGAAGTTATCGAGAAAGCCAAAACCCTTCAATAAATTTTGAGAATATAGAAATGGGTACCATTTTTCATCTTGACATCGTAAGCGCTGAGGAATCGATTTATTCGGGTCCAGTGGAGTTTTTGGTTGCACCTGCACAGATGGGAGAAGTCGGTATTTATCCACGTCACACTCCAATGTTAACTCGAATAAAATCTGGAATGGTGCGTATCAAAGCTCAATTAAAAGAGGAAGAGCTGATATATGTTTCTGGCGGAATGCTAGAAGTACAACCAGATGTAGTAACAATATTAGCCGATACTGCTGTTCGTAGTCATGATCTTGATGAGGCTAAAGCCATCGAAGCGAAACAAGCTGCAGAAGAAGCTATAAAAAATCGTGAATCTGAATTAGATTATGCAAAGGCGCAGGCGGAATTAATCGAAGCAATGGCGCAGTTGGCTGCAATAGATAAGCTAAGAAAGCGAAAGCACTAATTAAGTGAGAAAAAATAGTTAAAAGGCGGCGCGTGCCGCCTTTTTTGTTGTTTTCTGCAATTCTAGTACACATAATTAGCATCAAAATCTGGCTTTATTAAAAGAAAAAAACAAAAGAAATTTGTTATGCTGTTATGAAATTAAGTAATCAAGATTCTAATTCTGAGACAAATCATAAATTGTGCTAAAACTTAATGTTGTAATATTGGCAGCAGGTGCTGGAAAACGTATGCAATCGTTAATACCTAAAGTTATGCATAAGTTAGGGGGTATTCCTCTGCTCATGCATGTGATTAATACAGCTCGGCAACTTAAACCTGACAGAATCTGTATTGTAATAGGGCACGGTGGAGAGTTAGTTAGACAGTCAATTGTTGATACTGATTTAGTTTGGGCAATACAAGAGCATCAACTGGGTACAGGTCATGCAGTAATGCAAGCTCAATCTTATCTCGATAAAGAAGGATTGACTCTTATTTTATATGGAGATGTTCCGCTCGTCAGTTTAGATACACTTCAGAGGCTTATAGCTGCAACTCAAGAGAAGCGCTGTGCTTTGTTATCGGCATTCGTTGAAGATCCGAGTGGATATGGCAGGATTGTGCGTGATCCAGAGACAAAAGCAATAACGGCAATTGTTGAACAAAAGGATGCTACTTTAGATCAGCAGAATATATGCGAAATTAATACCGGGATTATGTTAATTCCCAATGTTTTTTTGCATCAGTGGCTTCCAAAAATTGAAAACAACAATGTACAGTGTGAATATTATTTGACTGATATTATTGCAATGGCGGTAAAAGAAGGCATCTTAGTGGACTCAAAGCAACCTGATTATTATTGGGAAGTAATGGGTGTCAATAATAAGCGTCAATTGGCTGAACTCGAGAGGGTTTTTCAATTAGAGCGCGCGAATAAACTAATGGAACGAGGAGTTTATTTGACTGATCCGGCAAGGATTGATATTAGGGGAGAGCTGATTTGCGGATTGGAAGTCGAGATTGATATTAACTGTGTTTTTGAAGGCATTGTAAATTTGCACAATAATGTACAAATTGGTCCTAATTGCATATTAAGAAATGTGATTGTTGGTGAAGGGACAATTATTGCTCCTTATAGCTTAATCGAAGATGCAAAAATAGGCGCAAAATGCAGGATAGGTCCTTATGCTCGCATTCGTCCAGGTACAATCCTCTTCGAGGAAGTTCATATTGGTAATTTTGTCGAAGTTAAAAATAGTCGGATTGCACCAAGAAGTAAAGCCAATCATCTAAGCTACGTTGGAGATTCTATAATCGGAGAAAATGTTAATATTGGTGCTGGAACAATAACTTGTAACTATGATGGTGCCAATAAACACCAAACGATCATCGAAGATGACGTATTTGTTGGATCTGACACTCAACTTGTCGCTCCAATTAAAATTTCTAAAGGTTCGACGATTGGTGCTGGATCAACAATTACAAAAGACACGCCAGAAGGCGCTTTAACTTTGTCGAGAACCAGGCAAGTGAGTTATTTTGAATGGAAGAGACCAACTAAAACAAAATCTTAAGATCACTGTTTCTTTGCATTAATAGAGGAAAAAATTCGAGATGTGCGGAATAATTGGAGCAATTGCAAATGTAGATATCGTTCCTGTATTGCTGAAAGGCTTGTCGCGTCTTGAATACCGAGGTTATGACTCCGCAGGCTTGGTAGTAGTGAATGATGGATTGCAAAGATTACGTACCACGGGTCGTGTGTCAGAATTGGGTAAGCTAGTAGTCCAACAGAAGGCGTGTGGATTGGCGGGAATTGCGCATACGCGTTGGGCCACGCATGGTGAACCCTCTGAACGTAATGCACATCCGCATCTTTCAGGCGAAAAATCGCGAATTGCTGTTGTACATAATGGAATTATAGAAAACCACGAAGCAATTCGTATTAGTTTGCGGGCAAAGGGATTCAAATTTACTTCAGACACTGATACAGAAGTAATAGCACATCTAATAGCTTTTAAGCTACAAGAAGAAAAGGATTTATTTAAAGCGGTTTGTTTGTCTCTTTCAGAATTACAAGGTGCTTATGCAATTGCGGTTATGGAAGAAGCGCATCCAGAGCGCATTATTGTTGCAAGAAATGGAGCGCCTTTATTAATTGGTGTTGGAAAGAATGGCAATTTTGTTGCTTCTGATTCGTCCGCTTTATTGCAATCTACACGAAACATAATTTATCTAGAAGAAGGTGATGTTGCTGAATTACATAGCCATGATTATCGGATTGTTAATTGTTTGCATAATCAGCTGGGTGAAATGGTCGAACGTACTATACATGAAAGCCATTTGTCCAGTGATGCCATCGAGTTGGGGCCTTATGCACATTTCATGCAAAAGGAGATCTTTGAACAACCAAGCGCAGTGGCTAATACGCTAGAGATGGTGTTTAATGCGCAATCAATATCACCTAATTTATTTGGTAATGAAGCAGAAAATATATTTTCTAGGGTAAAAAATATTCTGATTATCGCGTGTGGAACAAGCTATCATGCCGGATTGGTAGCAAGATACTGGATTGAGTCCGTTGCAAAAATGCCATGTAACGTTGAAATTGCCAGTGAATATCGATATCGCGATTCAATTGCAGATCCAAATACACTAGTGGTAGGAATCTCACAATCGGGAGAAACTGCAGACACATTAGCAGCACTGAATCATGCAAAAAAAATAGGTCATCAATATAGCCTTGCTATTTGTAATGTGCCTGAAAGTGCATTAATACGACAAACTAGTTTGCGTTTCCTAACTCGTGCTGGCCCAGAAATTGGGGTAGCCTCTACTAAAGCATTTACTACGCAATTGGCCTCACTATTATTACTAACAGTGACGCTAGCAAAAATACATCATCAACTTCCGAAAGACGAGGAACGCCGTATGATTGTGGCGTTACGTCATTTGCCGGTAGCGATGCAGATTGCATTGCAAGTTGAATCACAGGTTAAAATTTGGGCTAAAAGTTTTGCAAAAAAACGCCATGCATTATTTCTTGGACGCGGTGTTCATTATCCAATTGCTATGGAAGGTGCATTAAAGCTCAAAGAGATATCTTATATCCATGCTGAAGCTTATGCGGCGGGAGAATTGAAGCATGGGCCATTGGCGCTGGTGGATAACGAAATGCCTATTGTAGCAATTGCTCCAAACGATCAGTTGCTTGGTAAGCTGAAATCAAATTTACAGGAAGTTCATGCGCGAGGTGGTGAGCTATATGTTTTTGCTGATGTTGATGCTCAAATAACAGAAAGTAAAAATTTGCATGTGATTCGGTTAGCGGAGCATACTGGAGTGCTTAGTCCGATTTTGCATACGATTCCATTGCAACTATTAGCTTACTACGTAGCTCTAGAACGTGGGACTGATGTCGATAAACCAAGAAATCTAGCAAAAGCTGTAACGGTTGAATAACAGGCCTAAGCACTAGAAGGCTGTCAGTTGTAATCAGTACTAATCGGTATGAAATATACCCCTCATTTTCAGATAAGATACTTTCTCCATAACCTCTCAGATGATAACATAGACCTATATTAGTATAAGGTATAGATAATCATGGCAGGGCATAGCAAGTGGGCGAATATTAAACACAAAAAAGCTGCGCAAGATGCTAAGCGTGGAAAAGTATTTACTCGACTCATCAAGGAAATAACTGTTGCTGCTCGGATGGGTGGAGGGGATGTTAATAGTAATCCACGTTTGCGCTTAGCGGTTGATAAAGCATATGATCAGAATATGCCTAAGGATAATGTAGAGCGCGCTATCAAGCGAGGTAGTGGGGAGTTGGATGGCGTGGATTATGAAGAAATACGTTATGAAGGTTATGGAATGGGCGGTGCTGCAGTGATGGTTGATTGTATGACTGACAATAGAACTCGAACGGTTGCTGATGTGCGTCATGCATTTACCAAATATGGGGGTAATTTAGGTACGGATGGCTCTGTAAGCTTCCTATTCAAACATTGTGGGCAATTAATTTTTGCGCCGGGAACCAGTGAGGATAAGCTAATAGAAGCTGCATTAGAAGGTGGCGCTGAAGACGTGGTGAGCAATGAGGATGGTAGTATTGAAGTCATTACAGCACCCTATGAATTTATAGCTGTTAAAAAAGTGCTTGAGAAAGCGGGTTTTAAAGCAGATCTTGCTGAAGTTACGATGAAACCAAGTAGTGAGCTGTTATTAACTGGGGATGATGCGATCAAGATGCAAAAATTACTAGATGCTTTGGAAGGACTGGATGATGTTCAAAATGTCTATACAACAGCGGTGTTAGATGAATAATTATCATACAAGCAGGTGAGAAAATCCGTATTCTCGGTATAGATCCTGGTTTAAGGGTTACCGGTTTCGGTGTGATCGATAAAGCTGGCAGCAGTCTGACTTATGTTGGCAGTGGTTGTATAAAAGTATCTGAAGGGGAATTACCAGATCGTCTAAAATTGATTCTGGATAATTTAAGTCAAGTTATCGCAGAGTATAGACCGGAGTGCGCTGCTGTCGAGCAGGTTTTTATTAATATTAATCCTAAGTCGGCATTACTGCTAGGTCAGGCGCGTGGTGCGGCGATTTGTGCCTCGGTATTGCATAATTTAAGTGTGGCTGAATATACGGCATTACAAATAAAACAAGCAGTTGTTGGTAATGGTCATGCAAAGAAAGATCAAGTTCAACAAATGGTTATGCGCATCTTAAATTTAGATAGCAATCCACATACCGATGCCGCAGATGCTCTTGCTTGTGCAATATGCCATGCGCATGGCGGATATGGACTGGGAAAATTTTCATTAACAGGCTACCGCATGAAGCGAGGGCGTTTGGTATGATCGGGCGGTTAACCGGTATGCTGCTTGAGAAACGCCCACCGCAGGTTCTTCTGGATGTTCAAGGTGTGGGTTACGAAGTAGATGTGCCGATGAGCACCTTTTATGATCTTCCAGCCATTGGTTCTCAAACTACATTGTATACTCATCTTATGATTCGTGAGGATATACATTTGTTATTTGGTTTTGCAACCGAATCAGAGCGCCAAATTTTCCGTCAATTGGTAAAAATTTCTGGTATCGGTGCAAGGACGGCATTATCTCTTCTTTCGGGTCTCAGCGTACCAGATTTATACCAGGCTGTAGCAGTACAAGATAGTATGCGACTTACTAAAGTACCTGGTATTGGGAAAAAAACAGCCGAGCGCTTATTATTGGAATTACGTGATAAATTGAGTTCTGCCAGCATTGATGTGGGTAATGCGCTAACATCTTCTACTACAAGTAATGATATTTTAAATGCATTGTTATCACTGGGCTATAATGACCGAGAAGCCAAATGGGCTATAAAGCAGATTTCTGCAGATGCTGCATTAGCTGACGGTATACGCCAAGCATTGCAATTATTATCAAAAGAAAACTAGCATACAATTCGGATCACTGAATGATTAAGACTGATCGTCTAGTAAGTGCAATGTCATCTTCCCAGGAAGAACTGCTGGAACGCGCCTTACGTCCCAAGCAACTTGGAGATTATGTAGGTCAGGAAAAAATTCGTGAGCAATTGCAAGTGTTTATTACTGCAGCTAGAAATCGCCATGAAGCATTAGATCATGTTTTGTTATTTGGTCCGCCCGGGCTTGGAAAAACAACGTTAGCGCATATCATTGCCAGAGAAATGGGGGTCAGTTTGCGACAGACTTCCGGTCCAGTCATAGAGCGCCCTGGAGATCTGGCAGCGTTGTTAACCAATCTGGAACCTAATGATGTTTTGTTTATCGATGAGATTCATCGCTTATCGCCAGTAGTAGAAGAAATTCTCTATCCCGCATTGGAAGATTATCAGCTGGACATCATGATTGGCGAGGGTCCGGCAGCGCGTTCAGTAAAACTGGATTTACCACCATTTACCTTAGTTGGTGCGACTACACGAGCTGGCATGCTCACTAATCCATTACGAGATCGTTTTGGGATAGTTTCGCGGTTAGAATTTTATACGCCTGAAGAATTGAGTAAAATTGTTATTCGTTCTGCAGACTTATTAGATGTGAAAATATCATCTGATGGTGCATTTGAAATTGCGCGCCGTTCACGAGGTACTCCCCGGATTGTTAATCGCTTATTACGCCGTGTACGCGATTTCGCAGAAGTAAAGGCTGATGGCCATGTTACTTCTGGAGTGGCTGATGCAGCTTTGCAAATGCTAGACGTAGATGCGATCGGGTTGGATGTTATGGATAGAAAATTGCTGCTGGCTATATTAGAAAAATTTAATGGTGGTCCTGTGGGGGTTGACAATCTTGCGGCGGCAATCAGCGAGGAGCGCGATACGATTGAAGATGTGCTGGAGCCTTATTTGATTCAGCAAGGATTTCTTAAGCGTACTTCCAGGGGGCGCGTGGCAACTGCTGTAACTTTCCAACATTTTGGTATCAAAATGTCGGGAAATGAAATAGGACGCGATCTGTGGGAAGAAGGTTACAATAGCTAATTTAGTTAATTAATTTTTCAGTTAATTATGCAAGTTCAAACATTACGCATTATTGTTGCGATCTTGATGACGTTAATCATCATGTTATATTTCTATACTAGCCGTGAAAAAGATTTTTACAATAAAAGTGGAGAACCCGCAGTTGCTCAAATATTGACTGAGATTTCGAGTTGGGAAAAGCAGGCACTGCTCACTCATTTAACACCTGAAGCAGTTCAGGCAGTCAATGATGAGCAGTTAGATAATTTATTGAATCTTTACAGAAGTTTTGGTAAGTTTCGCTCTATCCAAGAAATAAATTTTTCACGTACAGTAAGTGCATTCTCTTTTATAGGGGAGAAGCGAATCAACTATTCGGGCATTGCTAACTTTGATGTGGGACCTGTTAGTTTTAATATTACCTTAGTTGAGCGAGGGGGATATTATCTGGTTTACAATTTTACTTTGGCAAAAGTATCCGAATGATAATGTTGCGGTGCTGGGGTAGCATACAAAAATATAAGATGTTTTCCCTCCTAATTAGTTAACCGGTATATCGATAGTTACTTTTTTAAATTGTGTGCTATTCTTGAGAAAACAAATGTTAATAATTGTTGTTTGAACTATCGATAAAGTACTTTAGTCTTACTGGGTGTTTGAATTTAGATATTCAATTTTTATAGAGTGGAGGTTATTTTAAAATGAATCAAAATTACACAACCATCGCACAGAAATCATCCTCTGTGCTGGCAACGAATAAAGTTTTACGCAATACATATATGCTTTTATCCTTAACATTGCTATTCAGTGGCCTTACGGCTGCACTTTCAATGTTTATGAATATGCCGCCAATGACTTATTTAGTATCTGTTATCGGTGGTATGGTGATTGCCATGTTTGTATTACCGCGCTTTGCTCATTCAACGGCAGGAATCGGAATTGTTTTTTTGATAACCGGTATGCTGGGGTTCGGGCTAGGACCAATTTTAACCATGTATGCATCGTTACCTAATGGTGGGAATATTATCACCCTATCGCTCGCAGGTACGGGAATAATTTTTTTGGGTCTATCAGCATACGCACTCACTACACGCAAAGACTTCAGTTTCCTGGGTGGATTTTTAATGGTAGGCTTCTTATTGGTTTTGCTTGCGGCGATAGCAAATATTTTTCTTGCCATCCCTGCGATGTCATTAGCAATATCAGCTGTTGTCATTATGATCATGAGTGGTTTCATTTTATATGACACGAGCCGCATTATTCATGGCGGCGAAACCAATTATGTTTTAGCAACGATTGGTTTATATATGACAATTTTTAATATCTTTATTAGCCTACTGCAAATTCTGGGTATTATGGGTAATGACGATTAATTTTTAGTTTCTTGATCTTAAGTATATTTACATAAAAGCCCCAGGTAGACTGGGGTTTTTTTCGAGTAAACTGAAATGGATGATCTAAATTGGATGCAAATTGTTTCTGCGCTAGCGTTAGTAATGTTTATTATCATCTTATTTCCTGCAACTTTAGATAAGTTAAAAAATAGCCCTAAAGGCACATCTTCAGAATGGATGAGTTTTTTCTTTCCTTTAATTGTGGTTTTTCTATTTATTACGCTTTTGGTTGCGCTTGTTTAAAATTGATCTCATAAAATTGATAGTCTGTTAATTCAGTGAAGTAAACCCCCGGCTTTGCCGGGGGACTCATGATGTGGTCAATAGACTCGGACACTCCAGTTAAGAGAAAA
>CADEDJ010000064.1 GCA_902826055.1 uncultured Nitrosomonas sp.
ATTGAAGCATTGTTGAAGCAATGTGGGTAGGTGGTGGGGTTGGATGGATACTGTTTTTGGGGAAGTACTGCCGAATCAGTCCATTGGTATTTTCGTTTGTCCCTCGTTCCCATGAGGCGTAAGGGTGGGCGAAATAGAAGTCCGCGTCCAGTTGTTTGCTGATCTCCTCGTGTTCGGCGAATTCCCGTCCGTTGTCGGAAGTAATCGTATGCACCCGTCTTCGGTGTGGCTTGAGCAGGTGGGTGGTTGCTTTTGTCACTGCCTCGGCGGTCTTCCGCTCCACCTTGCGAATCAGCGTGTATCCCGTCTTTCGCTCGACCAGGCTGACGATGGCCTGCCGGTGGTTCTTGCCGATGATGGTATCTGCTTCCCAGTCGCCGATACGACTTCTAGCATCGACGATAGCCGGACGTTGCTCAATGGATTGGCGGTTGGGGATGATGCCGCGCCGATCTGTCTTGCCATAACGCTTCCGACACTGCTTCTGACAGCGCAGATTCTTCCAAAGAATGCCACCGTCTCGTTTGTCGGCATAAACCCTCTGGTACACCGTCTCAATACTGATATCCGCATAGTTGCTGATCTGGTCTGGGCTCCATTGCAGCATGAGTTTCTCTTGCGCAAACTGCCAGGTTGCATCGTCTATCGCCCGCGCATTGATGGCTTTCCGCTCGACTGCTTTGTTATGCGCCTGTTTGGGGCGATAGCCACGCGCCCCGCAGTTACGAGCCAACTCTCGGCTGATAGTTGATACGCTTCGGTCGATGACGGTGGCGATCTCGCTTTGTGAATGTCCCGCTTTCTTCAAGGCGTATATCTGGTATCGTTCTTCTCGGGTTAGGTGTGTGTAGTTCATCTTTGCAATTTCGACTGGCTGGTCAAAAAGGCTCAGATGCTACCGCATCCAACCCTCCTGATCTGCGTTACTCAAAATTGCACTTCAAACTTGAATCCGCCACTTTAAAAAGAGCAGATTTCGTAAATAATCCGCCTGGCTTGCTGGTAAGTCATTTCATATTTTACAGCGACATCCCCGCAACTCATGCCATTTCTGGCATCTTTGATGATTGCTTGATGGCGCTTTTTAGTTTCAAGGATTGAATATGAGGGCAAGGTTAAATCTACGTCATTGAAATGCGATAAAACCTTATTGGCATTCCATTGCCCTAAAATTACATTAAACTGCTGACGCAGCATCACGCTGTTTGAAACATGCAAAGACTTACCGCCAAAGACCCTGCATAGACGGGCGAAAGCGTCATTGCCAATTAGGTTTAACAGTTTCTGAACTTTGTTATCGTTGTTTGCTAACATAGCATTTACGTTTGAATGTGGAAAATTGTCCATCGCATAATGCCCAATTTTTGTAATGAGAATAACGTGGAAAACATTCCACTCTAAAAAACTTAAGAATCAAAATAGTAATGAAGCGGGTGGGAGGCCGGACGTCCCTCCATCAACGAATCAATGAAACGTTTCTGTGGACTCCGAATTTCCACAGCTCACCCGCATAAAAGAGGAGAGCAAAACCGGCGCCGGATTCGAACCGGATCATAGAGGCCTTGCGGCGACCAACCATTCCCATTGGAAACAACCGGATTTGCTCAAAACTGCAAACAACGAATGGGAGGCCGGACGTCCCTCCATCCATCGGCGCTGATGCGCCCAAGCCTGTAGACTCCGAAATTTCCACAGCTCACTCGTTGATACTTCACGGGCGGTGGAGCCCCCCACCCCGGTTTCCCGGAAACTCCACATAGCACTCCGGCATTACTGCCGTGTTACGGCCGGGGGAATATTACCGTGTCACGCCCGCTTTTTAAATTCTATACCCTGCCCTAGCTTGCTTCAATCAAAACAATCACTGAAGCAAGATTCTTGTGACTCGTCAATCAACTTGCTTTAACTGCTCATACGCTCGCTGCACGTCATCGCGGCACAGATCAAGGATGTCGGCCAGTGCTGCAGCCAAGTTTCCAGCATCGATGACATACGGCTTCAGATCAACATCTTGACCGGGCATTGGTAAATGTTCGAGTATGCAACTTGTGATTGTCCGGCGCGAATCAATGCGGCTTTCGAGATCAAATAGTGCTCCCACAATCGGCTTGCTTGTTTGTTTGATTTTGTTTTGGCAGTTAAATCACCTCCGGCAAAGCCGGAGGCTTATATTTGTTAGCCCCTCAAAGGGGCGAAGGCTGGCGCTGCCTAAAGGCAGCATCAGATGCCAAGTTTGAGTTGATCATAATGTTCGTCCTCCTTCTCTTGATTACGGATGTATTCCCTAACCATCTCTTCATCCAATCCGACTGTTGATACAAAATAACCTTGTGCCCAGAAATTTTCGCCCGTAAAGTTTCTTGCTTTCCCCATAAATCGCCGCGCTATCGATATCGCGCTTTTCCCCTTGATGTAACCTATTACATGCGATACCGAATATTTCGGCGGTATACTTATACACATATGTATGTGATCTGGCATTAAGTGCCCTTCCAATATGTGGCACCCCTTTTGCTCCGCCAAATCATGCAGCACTTTTCCCAGATGCTTACGGATTGCTCCGAATATCATCTTCTTTCGTTTCTTCGGAATAAAAACTACGTGATACTTACAATCCCATGTCGTATGCGTCAGTCTCTGGTAATCTCTCATCTGATTCTCCTAGCTTTTGGTCAAGCTAAAAGAATCAAGGTGACCGTTTCACTCGGTCAAACCTTTATCAGTCCCCCGGCATAGCCGGGGGATTACCTTATTTATTCAGTGCACATGGCTGCCTCCTTTCGCTTTGGCGAGTTTGATCAATTGGCCGCGCACGGATTGCCAGCTTGGTTTCTTGCCGGTTGATTGGCGCAAGCGTTCGGCGATGTCACCCGCTTCTGTTTCGCTAACCAAACCGTAGCAAAAATCCGGCAGCGTAAGCGCCTGGCCTTTGTTTGATCCTGGGATTTTATAGCCGATAATCATCGTGCACCCCCTATCAGGCTCATTGCTAAGAACCGGGCGGCATGATCGATCGCTGGGAAGACATTGTCTCGGAATGGAACAGGGATAAAGATTTGTTGCATGGTATTACTCCTTTTCTAGCGGTTTAAATTACCGCTTTCCTGCTGTCAAACAGGAGGCGGAACTGTGCAGGTTGACAGACCGGGAAAAGGTTCCGGCGAGCCTCTCGGCTCCCCGCACAGCCCGCCAAAAACTAGGCGGCTTGTATCAACGGACAAAAAAAAGCCGCTTAAGCGGCTTGTTCGCCTTTTCATCGGGCTGTCAAACCCGGCGCGGCATTTGGCCGCGACTTCTTGTAACTCTAACGCGCCCCAAAAGGCTCGTCAAGTTGAAATTCTGCTATTTTGCGTTAAAAACGCTATAAACTCACCGTGCCGCGTTAAATAAATAAGGTAATCCCCCGGCATAGCCGGGGGATTACCTTATTTATTTATTGATGCGGTTTTCTGGATTATTCGTGCGGGTGCGCCGTGGCGTGACTTACCGCCGGATTATGGAAATTGGAGTAACGTAACACTCACCGTCGTTTTATCCGTTGGCGTGATAAGGGAGTATGGGAAAGATTACTGGAAGTTCTGATTGACGAACCGGATTACGAATGGCTAATGATCGATGCTAGCCATTGCAAAGTGCATCCGCATGCGGCAGGTGCAAAAGGCGGCAATCAAGATATGAGTCGCACAAAAGGGGGCTCAACACAAAGATACATCTGGCCGTGGATGCGCATGGTATGCCGCTCAGAATTATTATTACGGAAGGTACCAGAGCAGATTGCACGCAGGCTGATCGCCTGATCGAAGGGCTGGATGCTGATTATTTGCTGGCAGACCGTGGTTATGACAGCAACGCAATTATTGAGCAGGCAAGGAGGCAGGGTATAAAAGCCGTAATCCCCCCAAAGAAAAACCGCACAGCACAAAGGTTTTACGACAAAGAACTCTATAAATTGCGGCATCTTGTCGAAAATGCTTTCCTCCATCTCAAGAGATGGCGTGGTATCGCCACAAGATACGCCAAAAACACTGCCTCTTTCCTCGCCGCTGTACAGATCAGATGCATCGCTCTCTGGACAAATATCTCGTGACTACACTATGTAGACTAGCAGAAGCAATTTGTTAGTTTAGAACCTTTCCAAATATTGTTATACAAAAAATTTCAATTATGTTCTGCAAAATGTGAAAGTCAGGATAAAAATAGATCGTGTTAGTGATCGGGCAGCATGCCCGCTTTGCGGTCATCCCTTCGCGCCGGTCGGCGGCGCGACCCTAGAGCGCGTTAGGTGAGTTAAAATAAATTAGGTAAGACGGAAGTTTAATCCAAAATCATGTGGTGAAGAACCAACATCTTCAAATGGAATATAAGGTTCTGATCCATTAATGGTTTTAGGTAAAGGTGTGCAGGGGTACCATGTATCAGCATTATGGCCGTTAAGTTTTAGATACTCGGCTTGAATATAAATTACTGAATCATCACCAATAGGTTTTTTTCCCAATTAATTATAATGTCACCTTTACCATTTATAGGCTGAGATACTATCAATCCTTTTTATTTTTCTTTTTCTTATTACCAACTTGATCTTCTAATACTTCTTCAGCGTTTTCTTCTTCAATATCAACTAGATTCCCATCTTTGTCTACTGTTATCCAAGTTTTTTTCTCTCCCGGCCTTTTGACTCCGGCTAAATAAATAGTAGTTTTATTTTTCTTTCCATTTTCTGTCATTAAAATTATTTTTTCTTTTTTAACTTTTACTAACTTCCTATCTTGCATGTGTAAAGTAATAGCTTGTTGAGCTTTAAGTGGTACTTCTGACCACTCAATTTTTCCTTTCTCAGCGTAACTTGGTGTTGAAAATAAAAAGATTAGGAGTAATAAAAAAACAGACACTTTAGTATTCATCATTGATTCCCTATATATTAATTTAGTTAAATTTTGGAATGTTTTGTAAAGCTAAGTCTAAATTAACATCAATTTCTTTGATAGCTTATAAACATTCTACAAGTATTGTAACTCAATCAGCGACTAAAAATTATTTCTTTACATATAAACGAATGAATTGTGAGTTCATTGAAATAAACTTAATTTTCATCAAGATTTCTTCGTGAAGTGAATATTAGGTAAGATGGGACAATAATTTGTTTTTATATGTTATTTTGGATTAAGCAAAATTCTTTTAATGAACTATTAGAGGATTATGCAAGGCTACAAGCCCTTTTTTTCATCTCTCAAAACTTGAGGTAGCGCCGCCTTTAAGTAGTAAACCATCGACCACAGTGTCAAAATCGCTGCAATGTAAATTAACCAAGTACCGATATCATGTGAATTGAAATTCTCACCAATATTTTCATGGTAAAGCAGTAAAGGAATCGCAATCATTTGAGAGGTGGTTTTGATTTTACCGAGAAACGAAACAGCAACACTTTTCGAATGGCCGATTTGCGCCATCCATTCGCGCAATGCCGATACGGTGATTTCGCGTCCAATAATAATTAATGCAATGGGTGCATCCAATCGTCCGAGATATACCAAAACAATCAGTGCCGCGGAAACCATCAATTTATCTGCAACCGGATCAAGAAATGCGCCAAATGCAGAAGTCTGATTTAAAACACGGGCCAGATAACCGTCAAGCCAGTCAGTAACCGCCGCGCCGGCAAAAATCAAAGTGGCAACTAAGTTTTGATTGGCAGGAGTTAACCAGGAAGGCGGAAAATAAAAAATGCCAACAAATAACGGGATGGCAAGAATGCGAAGCCATGTCAATAAATTGGGTAAATTGTAAGGCATAAGATTTTAATTAATAACAGATTCGCCAAAGGGCATGAGCTGAAATAGAATTATCTAACGTTATAATCGACATTTAATGTAATTCTCTATAGATTTTTTCAGCTAATTTTCGGCTAATACCGTCCGTCTGTTGCAATTCCTCGATGCTCGCAGTTAAAACACCTTTTAACCCGCCAAATCTGCCGAGTAAGCGTTGCCTGCGTTTAGCGCCGACCCCTGTTATATCTTCCAAACTCGAACTGGTTCTGGCTTTACCACGCCTGTTGCGATGCCCTTGAATAGCGAAGCGATGCGCTTCATCGCGAATGTGTTGAATCAAATGCAATGCCGCATGGTTGCTTGACAATTGTAACGGCTTTTCAAGTAACGGAGAAATCAATTGCTCCAATCCGGGTTTGCGTCCTTCGCCTTTGGCCACACCCAGCAAATTCGCATCGCTAAAACCTAATTCCTGCAAAGCTTCCTGCGCCGCTGCCACTTGTCCTTTTCCACCATCAATCAGAATCAGATCCGGCAATTGCCCTTCTCCGCTTACCATTTTTTGATAACGCCGAGTCAATGCATCTCGCATTGCCGCATAATCATCGCCTGGCGTAATACCTTCAATGTTATATCGGCGGTATTCATTATTGCGCATGGAAAAATTGTCATAGACGACGCACGATGCAACAGTAGCTTCACCCAGCGTGTGACTGATATCGAAACATTCGATACGTTGCAAAACCGGCATTTGTAACGCTTGTTGAAGCGCCAGTAAGCGTTTCTCCTGACTGGCTTGCCGGCTCATCAGTTGTTGCAATGCCAACTGCGCATTTGCGATTGCCATCCCGAGCCATACGCGTTTTTCTCCGGTTGCATTGATCTGAATCGTAATTTTGTGTCCGCATTGTTCGGTCAGAAGTTGTTGCAACGTTTCCCGTTCGATTTTTTCACCTACAATGATCAAGGGTGGCGCGCTTTTATTCAAATAATGTTGCGCCAAGAATGCTTCAACCACGTTAACGGGGGTACAGTTATCCGCATTTTGCGGAAAAAAGCTCTTGTCGCCTAAGTGCCGGCCTCCCCTAATCATCGCCAGATTGACACACACTCTTCCGGAATCGTCATGCAATTGTGCGAAAGCCACGACATCTGCATCCAATGCTTTGCCACTGTCTACAAATTGCTTTTCGCGAATTCTCCGCAATGCTTGAATCTGATCCCGCAACTCCGCAGCTTGCTCGTATTCCATGCGTTCAGAAGCTTGTAGCATCTTATTCGCGATGACTTCGATCACTTCCGTTTGCTTGCCTTGCAAAAACAATTCGGCGTTTTTAACGTCATGCTGATATGCTTGCTGATCAATTTGACCGATGCAGGGAGCACTGCAACGTTTGATCTGAAATAACAAGCAAGGGCGTGTCCGGTTACTGAAAACACTATCCTCACAAGTTCGCAACCGAAAAATTTTTTGCAATAATTGTATGCTCTCACGAACAATACCGGCATTGGGATATGGCCCATAGTACTGATGCGTTTTGTCCAGTACGCCACGATAAAATCCCAAACGCGGGAAACGGTGTCCGCTGATCATGACGTATGGATAGGACTTATCATCCCGAAATACGATGTTAAAGCGTGGTTTCAAGCTTTTTATCAGATTATTTTCTAACAATAATGCTTCGGCTTCGGAACGAGTAACCGTGGTTTCAATTCCAGTCACTTGCGAAACCATCAATTGTGTTCTGGGACCCAGATTATTTTTTTGAAAATAAGAAGAAACGCGCTTTTTGAGACTGATTGCCTTACCAACATAAATCACTTCACCCTTGGTGTTTATCATGCGATAAACACCTGGTTGCAGCGGCAAGCTGGCGCAAAATTCTTTGGCGTTAAATTCGCTGTTCGACAAACTGCTTAGTCCTCACTGCCAAGTAATTTCCCGGCAATCGCCCAGTTTTCATCAGGAATTTCGTCAAAGCTAATATAGGTATAGGATTTTGGCTTTTTGGCAATCCGCTCCAGCGTGTCGCACAATTCTGTCGCAATTTGTTGTTTTTGCTCACGTGTGAGGGTACCGGCAACACGAATATTGACGTAAGGCATATAAAATTCTCCTGTCGTTAGTAATTTTGTTATGAATGAACCTCAGCAGCAATCTGAGCAAATAGTTGCTCAAACATAGCTGCTGTAAGACGTTTTGTTTGAGTATTGTAGCGGCTGCAATGATAGCTGTCATAAAGTTTCAAGCCATTACCAAGTGGTAATAAATGAATTGCGCCATGTGCAAACGGATAATCCTTCTTTTTAAGCTGTAAGCCCATCAACACGGCCTGATGCGCGACGGCACCAAGTGCGAGTAATGCCACACCGTCATGCCGGACAAATGCGCGCAATTCTGCGGCCAAATAGTGATTACATTGCTTAATTTCCTGCGGCAAGGGTTTATTTCCAGGTGGTAGGCATTTAACTGCATTAGTGATGCGGCAACCAATTAACTGTAAGCCATCATCTATCGAAATAGATTCGGGGCGAGTAGCAAAACCATAATTATGCAGCGTCTGATACAGTAGAATTCCCGCATAATCGCCGGTAAATGGCCGGCCTGTTCGATTGGCGCCATGCATGCCGGGTGCGAGGCCGACAATCAACAACTTCGGATGCTTGTCTCCAAAAGCGCTAACCGGTTGTGCATGATAATCAGCATGTTGCTTTTTAACGGTTTGTAAGAAATCCGATAAGCGTGCACATTGCGTGCAACTGGATAAATCCGAAACATCGCAGGAATGCGTCAAAAAGTTATTCGTCATTTGTTAAGCTCAGATAATTAATTTATTTAATACGAAAATCGCACGAATCATATTAAGCTTGCAGCGCAACTGCTTCCACATCATGTGATTATGCCCGATATACTAACAAAAACTGATTATCGTTATATGCGATTGTGGTCATTTATTCTATTTGCGGTTGCAGTCATTGCAGACGCTGCGTTAGCGCAAGATTTTCTTAATCCAGCAAAAAACCCGCCGGTCATTATTCTGTCAGCGCCTGATAACATTCAAAAATTTCTCAAGAAGTATCTTAAGCTGCCAATCGATCCTTTTCCAGACGCTACTACCGAACAAGCATTTTTATATCGCACCCAGAAAGAGATTCGCAATCTGCTTGCAACCGAAGGCTATTTCTCACCTGCTATCTCAATCTCGCATTCAACAATTGATAATATGACAACGCCTGAAATCAAAGTTGATCCTGGCATATTGACGCGCGTTGGCGAAATTTCAATCATCTTTCATGGCGACATCACGCAACAAAACGAAAAATACGAGAAACGCATCAAGCAAATTCGTGCTGCTTGGTCTTTACCAACTCATGAGCCGTTTCGTTCTGCAGATTGGGAGCAAGCCAAAGCGGCGCTGTTATCCGATATTACACAAGAAGAATTCGCTGCCGCCAGTATTGTTTCCAGTCAAGCAAAGATCGATTCACAACAGGCTCTAGCTGACCTCTCCATCGTAATCGATTCCGGTCCTGTTTTTTATTTTGGCGCTATACAAATTGAAGGACTGGAACGCTATGATCAAACATTCATCACTAATTTCGCGCCATTTAAAGTGGGTGATGTTTACCGGCGCGATACTTTGCACCTTTTCCAGATCGCTCTGCAAAAAGCACCGCAATTGAGTACGGTATCCGTCACTATTTCTCCGGATATCGCGCGACATCAAGCCATTCCTGTTCAAGTTGCCGTGACTGAAGCGCAATCACAGCGCTTTGCTTTCGGTACCGGTTATAGCTCGAATAATGGCGGACGCGGTGAAATTAATTATCGCAATCATAATTTCCTGGATCGCGCTTGGAATCTAACCAGTATGTTGCGCTTGGAACAAAGACGGCAAACTTTTTTCGCGGGTATTGACACCCTCCCCGATCAAAATAATGTCAATTATTCATTGGGCGCCAGTTTTCAAATGACTGACATCCAAAATCTAAAGACGATCGAACAAAAAATTGGTATCAGCCGCAATTATCAAACACCAGAAATACAAATGCAGTTTGGTTTGAACTGGCTGAGGGAAAATAAAAGACCGGAAGGCGCCATTAATCAGACAAACGAAGCATTGACATTGGATTGGCGCTGGCGGCGGCAAGTGGTTGACGATTTACTGCACATTCGACGTGGTGATGTCACTGAATTTCGTGTTGGCGGTGGCAGTCAATTTTTACTGTCAGACCAGGATTTTATCCGGTTTTACGCACGACAGCAAAGTTGGTGGCCGGTAGGTTCTCGGGACGTTTTTTTTCTGCGCGCTGAAATTGGCTATACTGTCGCTTCATCACGTTTTGGAATACCGCAAGAATACCTTTTTCGTGCGGGGGGCATTCAATCCATCCGCGGATATGATTTCAAAAGCATCGGTGTGCAAGAAGGTAACGCAATTGTCGGTGGCCGTGCCATGGCCACTGCCACCGCTGAATATACCCATTGGTTAACATCACAGTGGGGTGCTGCCGCTTTTGCGGATATTGGCAGTGCGGCGGACAATTGGCATACCATGCACCCTTTTCTTGGTTACGGCGGCGGTGTCCGTTGGCGCAGTCCCGCCGGCCCGATTGCACTGGATTTAGCGCGTTCGCACGAAACCGGGACGCTGCGCGTACATTTCTCCATGGCCATTGCATTCTAAATTTTGATCATGACACATCCATCTCCTGACGATCGAAAGCCGCAGCATACGGATAAACGAACCAACCGGTTCTTTAGTTCGCTACTCGCAATAGCGCTGGTTGTTGTATCAATAAGCGGATATTGGTTATTTAATAGTGCATCAGGATTGCAATGGACATTTTCCATCATTAATCGCTTGAGCTCCGGAATTGTGCAATTCGAAGGAATACAAGGTACGTTGCGGAATATGCGCATCAGCGTTATTCATTTTGCCGATAAGGAATTTCAAGCCGTCCTGCACGATACGCACATTGCATGGGATCCGATACGGTTAGTGGAAAAGCATATCGAAATTCAGCACATAGTTGTTGATAACTTGAATATTCGCCTGCTGCCTTCTACTATTGAAACCCCGCCACCCGCCCTACCTGAGAGTTTAACCATACCCGTTGCAATATCGATCGATGCGTTCAAGGTTACAACCGTGCGAATAATTCCATCGAGAAATGGCCAAGATGACAATAATGCGCTAACGATTTCCAATTTTGCATTATCACTGGACAGCAATGGCGATTATCATCGACTCACCGGCTTGGATTTTTCCACTGAGTGGGGTGTTGTCCACGCTTCCGCAGCACTTGATGGAAACGCGCCATTTGACGTATCTGCACGCATTGAACTCACAGAAGCGGATACCTGGGGAGTTTCACTAGCAATGGTCGTAGGCAATCTTGAGCGCATGAATATTCAGATTGACAACAAACACTCCACAATCAAGCGCGAGGTAAAAATACAACTACAGCCTTTTACAACTAATCCGGTCACGCAGTTTCATGCAGAACTAGAGCAGCTCAATCCGGCTGCTTTTCTGCCTGAGGCACCGCATGCCGATCTATCCGTATCTGCACATCTGAATCAAAACAAATCGGGACAACTGGAAGGCCAACTGCTATTTAAAAATCATGCCGTAGAAACTATTAATAACGGCGGACTCCCTTTTTCTGAGTTCAGTTCGCGCATGCTGATTACTCCCGAGTCGCTACAGCTGCAAGCCATCAGTATGCGCATTGCCGCAGATGAAATCATTGCCGGACATTTGAGTTGGCATTGGCAGCAACAAACCTTATCAGCCGATTTTCTCGTCAACAAACTCAATCCGCAGCAAATCGATAATCGCATCATATCCGCGCAAGTTTCCGGGCAAATCAATTTACACGGTAACGCGCAGCAACAATCTGCCAACATTAAACTCAAAGACAAATCAGTCAACCTAAACGCCGCAATCATACGGACTAACGAATACATCGCAATTGAGCAATTGAACCTGCAGCACAATCAATCGCGTCTAATTGGACAAGGCAGACTCAATTTCGTAAATGAGCAGTCATTTGAATTATCCGGCGATCTGGTTAATTTTAATGTTGCGGATTTTATCCAGTCACCCCGTTCCAATCTTAATGCGGCTTTAAACATAGCCGGCAAACTATCGCCGCAGCTTTCCGGTACCCTCAAATATGCAATCGGAAAAAGCCAAATGACTTCTGCTCCTGTATCGGGCGCAGGCGAAATTGCTTTTAACGGGTTGCAACAATTCCAAGGTAAAGCCACACTGACTATTGGCTCGAATCATTTACGGGTGCAAGGGATTACGAAAGAACTTAATACTGACGTTCTACTGGACATCGATGCCCCCGCTTTACAGCAAATCGGATTGGGTCTGAAGGGTGATTTGCATACCCACGTAAGATTTAATGGAAACCTTAAGTCACCTAATTTTAGCGTCAAAGCCGATAGCCGGCAGTTGCACTTCCCAGGAAAACAACTTATATCAGGATTAGCCATCAACGGTCATGTGCAGAAACAAGCAATTTCCTTACAGGCTAGCATTGCAGGTTATACAACGGATGAGAGAGCAAACCTGCAACACTTGACTGCCAGCATCAATGGCAAGCTTTCCGACCACGCGCTACTGGTAAAAGCGCAAATTGATGACAATCTAGCCGTGCAGTTGAAAGCAACCGGGGCAGTTGACGATAAAACATTTTTGCAATCCCCGCGCTGGCATGGCCAATTACTAGAGCTGGTGTCAACTGGAAAAATACCGGTACATTTAAAGCAACCGACAGCCCTTTCAATCAACCCAGAATCGATATCAATCGATCACACTGAATTCTCAATTTCCGGTGGATTATTAGTCATTGATCAATTGCAATGGACGCCCAGGGAATGGAAAACTCGCGGACATTTTTCCGCTATTTCAATTTATCCTGGCATACAACAAACAGTACAACAGCCTGCTTTGCAGCTTGGTGGCGATTGGGATTTTACTTCCGCCAAACAACTTAAGGGCAATCTATCTCTTCATCGGGAACAAGGTGATTGGCATCTGCCTGGCGAAGCTGGACAGCCGGTTGGCTTGCAAACCTTGCAACTTTTGGTAACCGCAGATAATCATGCAATAACCGGTAAACTCGATGTTGTCAGCCAACAACTGGGCAACGCTCAAGCGCATCTGGCCGTGCCCATCAAACAATCCGGCAATAAGTGGTCGATAGCCGCCGAATCCCCGTTGCAAGGGGAAATCTTTGCGCAGATTAGCAACTTGAAATGGATAGATGCACTGGCAGGTAGTTCGATGGCATTTAATGGGCAACTTCAAATTCACACGCATATCAAAGGAACACTGAATCGCCCGGATTTTTCCGGCACAGCGTCTGGCAAGGATTTAAGCGTTTTGTCATTGGAGCATGGCATCGATCTGCAGCAAGGTAATTTAGTAGCCAGCTTCCAGCATTCAAACTTGAATATCGACCAGCTCGATTTCGTCGCGCCGCATAAACCGCCTCCTGATTATCGCTTGTTCAAAGGCAGCAAGATCGATAATAGTCCGGGTTCGTTAAAAATCACGGGGAATATCGGACTGGTCGGTAACGACAGTCACTTAAAATTTACTATCAATCGATTACCGGTAGTTCATCAAACCGATTATTGGATTATTGCATCGGGTTTCGCTCGGGCCAAATTGCACAATAATAGTCTGAATCTGGATGGCGAATTGTCAGCCGATTCCGGTTTATTGATGCAGCCCCCGCAAGATCGTCCAGAGCTAGCGGAAGATATTGTTTTTGCAAGCGACACACCCAATACTTCACAACAAAAAATGGCATTGATATTGGATATAAATGTGAATCTGGGTGAAAAGTTTTTCATTCGCGTATCGGGTTTGGAAGGCCGTTTAGCCGGGCAAGTAAAAATTCACAGTGATAAAAAAAATGTGCTAAAAGCCAGCGGCTCGATCACTGCGCAAGATACCACTTTCAAGGCCTATGGCCAGGATCTCACAGTTAAGCGCGGCATTGTCAGTTTTCAAGGGCCACTGGATGATCCTGCGCTAAGCGTGCTGGCTATTCGTGAAGGCCTGCAAGTCGAGGCAGGCGTTGAAATCTTAGGAACAGTGCGTAACCCGCAAATTAAGCTGGTTTCTACTCCGAATGTTTCCGATACCGAAAAACTCTCATGGATCGTACTTGGCAGAAAACCCGATGCCAGCGGTTTGGATGCAACCGCACTACTGTCAGCAGCCGGATCAATCCTCGGCGGACAATCCGGCAGCGGCATCATCGATCAAATCTCTCAAACATTGGGTGTTGATGAAATCACAGTCAGGCAAGCAGGTATTGGCAGTTCATTAACGGGACAAATCGGCGTCGTAGGAAAACGTATCTCCTCGCGAATGTATTTAAGCTACGAGCGCAGCCTCGCCACCACGACGATGGGAATCACCAAGCTGACCTACAGCTTAACACCGAAAATAACCATCGTTACACAAGCAGGCGAAGATAATGCTGCAGATTTGTTTTATACCATTCAGTTTGATTGAATTCCATTTCTGCAATAACGAGCAAACGTTGGCAAACAAACTGCTAGAAGTAAATTGCCAGTTGACCTAAAAGCTTCAAAACGTTAACATGCACCCCTCACCAGTTCCCTGATAGCTCAGTCGGTAGAGCGACGGACTGTTAATCCGCAGGTCCCAGGTTCGAGCCCTGGTCGGGGA
>CADEDJ010000065.1 GCA_902826055.1 uncultured Nitrosomonas sp.
GCGTACATATTGCCTTAGTTGCAATGATGGGTAATTCACTGGCTGGCGATCTATTCGGTGGCCCTGTCTTTAGTGCTAATCAGTCAATCGTCGCCTGCGAAATTGTCAACGTCAGCAATGCTCCTGTCCATATCACATCAAAGTCGATATTCGACAAATTAGGTGTGAACCTGTCGTTCAATGGCGACACCTGCGGCGCCACTTTATCTGCTTTTAAAGCGTGCTATTATCATGTTTCTGTAACTGGAAGCTCGGGCGTTCACACCTGCTTTATCAACATCGTCGAACCAAATGCCCGTATACGAGCGACCGCCCATGCTCGCACCTCGTCGAATATTACGATCAGCGAATCGCAAATGCGTTAAATCTTTATTTCTGACAATATACCTTGATGCCATCAATGATGAGGGTAGAAGGTATTGGGTTAGAGACAGCTTGATCAATTCGAGAAATCATTTGGCAAAGATCGCCTCTAGACTAAATCAGCACAGGACAATTTAGATACCGTCCAAATGGAAGCAGTTAGAGTTCAATGATATTACTGTTTAAACTATGTAGCACATGATATTCATTCATAGAATCAATATCATGTGCAATAATTATGTTGTATCAACACTAACACCTGTCTAAGTCATTTTAGGCACGTTCTACCACTAACCTTCTAGAAAAAATGCTGAGTTAATCTATTATTGTCTTTAATGCCAGAATTTTTTCCAGTTTGACTTGTGTCTTCCTAGAGAGTTTACGTTTACCATTCAGAACATGAGACAGATTGGCTGGGTCAATACCTGAATCTTTTGCAACTTTTCTCATACTCTGCTGATTGCACATATCTCTAATCATCTCCAATATAATCTGATTCTTTTGATCAGCCTGATATTTCTGAGCCTCTAAATCTTGAGCAGCCCGCATCAGTTTCAACCAAATCTCAACTCGAGGATTGCGTTTCCCCGATAAAATATCGGACACATCGCCCACAGATAAACAAGCTTGCCGAGCAAGTTTTGCCGGGCCAAAAGGCCGGCAGAGATTCAAAGCCGTACCTCGTATTCGCTCCTTCTGTTCTGGCGAAACGCCATATTCAATCTGAGCTTCTGGATTTTCTCCTAAATACAGTTGCTCTTCCCAGCGGTTTGCTTCCTTACCGATATACTCAATCGCTATCACTTCGATATGACGCCTTTGCACAATTCCTCGATCTAAATAATCAGCAAAATGGAATTTATCCTCAGGATGTAAATGATATTGCGCTAAGCATTCTTCATACGTTTTTAGCTGCTCTTTTGGAATAGGCTTTCCAGTGTTTCTATCAAAGCAGTTATTTGATGCAATAGATGCGTCTTTACAAAATGGCGCTATCGCTTTCGGTAAATGCTTCAATTTGATGTTTTCCTCATGATCATCTAAAAGGCTTGAACGATTTATTTTCGATGCCTGAAACATCAATAAAAAATTGAATGGCTTTACTTGCTTGCTGTAGGGTTTGCCTTGATTATAAATTTTGAACCAACACAGTAAATGAGGACTTGGTGCAGAATATCGGCTGACTGCCGGTAAATGCAATGCAGGATGATAGGTTAAATCTACTTGATCAGGATTTCCATTTAACGCAGCCGAAATAATTTGATACCAAAGATCATATTGCCAGCGCTCAACACCAATATCATTTAACGATATGCACGGAGTGGGAATGAATTTTGGCGCATCTTTTTCTCCATAAGGTGGTCGCAAATGTCCCAAACCATGAGCAGAAGCCTTACGAATCATGGGACGGTTTGATGCGTCAAGATTAAAAAGCGCATAACGCTTTGATGAAACCGTCAAACAATACAACGACTCGAGTTCGGAAGTACGCTTGGCATTTTTTAATTTGAAGTTAACATCTTCAATTTTAAATAGCGGCCCTTTTTCTTCATATGGGTTCAAAGACGTGAACCAATCTTGTACCCATTTTGCCTGTTTAATGAATTCCGTTTCAGGCAGTCCCTTTGGCCGACTTAAAGCCATACTATCGGTATCACAGAATGCCCAATCGATACCTGCTTCATTCACCAGCTTTTCAACAAGAGCCAGTTTTAACCGTGCGGCTCCGGTAATTAAAGTGGCAATTAATGGATGAAAGTAATTTCCCCGGGACTCGATGTTACGAACTAATGTAGGAAAGCCCTCTCCCTTACCGCCAAAACATTTAATTTCCTGAAGCCTGTCATACTCATTTACATTGAGTTCTACAAAAATCCCATAGCTCGTTGAGTTAGCGGTAATTTTAAGTGCTAATTGCTCTGTATGTAACTGCGTTACACGATCACTATCCCCGCTGGATTTTGCAATATCTAACTGTTGCTTTGCTTGGCTGCGCAATTCGATGAGGCGGCGAAAAAAATCTTCCTGATACGGATCAACTCTGTACTCAATGTTCCCCGCAATATTAATGGGCTTCAGATTTTCCTGTACTTCCTTTGGTGTAAAACTCAGCGCCTTTATTATCTTTGGCGTGCGCCCTGACAATATTTTTGAGGCAATACAATCAGCAAGCGTAAACCATAGCGGTTCTTGCGAAGTTAATCGATTCAATGCAATGGTATAAGCAGAGCTGTCATTATATTTAGCTCGAACAGGAAAAATATCATCATCAGGCTGAACCTGTACCAAAACGGCTAATTTTGTCCATATTTCTCGATTTTTCAGGTCATCGTAATGAATGTTATCCAGCAATGATTGAATCTCATCTGTTGACTCTGACCAATCGATGCCTTGTGCAGTCACATACCGCCATAAACCCATTAAAGTACAAACAGTGGGATACATGGATAGAAAGTCACAGTAAAGAATCTGAACGATTTCACGTCGATAATGAATTTCAGACCTGCCGCCATAGTAGCTGCTCATTAAAATGCCGATTAGCTCATCTGGAAAATCAGGCTGCGATTCCATCCATGATTTAATACCCATCTCTTTAAAATACGCTTTACCTAACCCCGCTTCACTAAAAATCTTGTGTATTGCCGTTTGATGCAAATTCAATTTTGCATATCGCGATTTCAATTCAACATAGCACTCCCACGTACACTGAACATCAAGAACAGCATATTTCAAATAATCATAAGTTAATGCTTCCCCGTGCGCTTCAGTCGAATGCTTGCGGTTTTTAGTTTGCAGAAGATTTGTCAGAGACTCTAAGCTATGAGATTGGGCCGTGATTGCAGCCGCTAGAGTTTTCACATCAATAAAGAATCCACGCTTAGCAGAAGTATTAATTCTACGTCGGCGCATACCTCGACCATTTCTTTGTTTAGGTGGAGCTGTAAACTGAATTAATGAAGCTCTGCTGTTTAGGTGTTTTATCTGAATATAAGAGCGATATCGGTTTGAGCTTAACTGAAAAGTAAATCCACCACGAAAGCTTTTACCCCGTGCTGAATTTTGACGAATCGCGAGTCTTGCAATGTCAAATGGCAGATTAAAACCTACGATTGCAGCACGTAAATCATAGCCAATTCCAAACAAGATCTCTTCAATAAATTCAAATGTTTGCTTTACAAATAAATCATGCTCGCTAGCATATGTTTTAATAACTTTTAAATCATCATCGCTCAGAATTTCACCATTTACGATCAAGCCTTGTTGCCATAGCTCTAAATGGTGATAAACCTGATACGCTCCAATTCGTAAATTCTGTGTTTCATCATTAGTAGTTTCACAGTCGAATACAATCGTCCATTCAGAGGAAACATCCAAATTCTTACGAGGGTATTCTTTTGAAACCGGCTTCTCTGAATTTACTGCATACGCTCTCAGCGCAATTGACTGGGGTTCAATATTTATATGTGTATGGTTCATATTAATTCTCCTCTGTTAGCGTCGTGTTGGGTTGTTTTAACGCAATATATTGTTCAGCAAATCCAATTAGATAATTACCAAACACTCTGAGCTTCTCTATCAATAGTTCAAAGAAATCGGCTAATCCAAGCAATACATGGCCTATACGTTCTAACATTTGTGGTTCACTGAGATTCAAGGGCTTAGGATGCGCCATTTGTGCATCGCTGGCTTTGCGGTGGCAATTGCGGCATAAGATGCCTGTCGTATCATCGAAATCTTCTTGACCAATATGATGTAATTCAAGACATCGCCAATCAGCTTCACCGCAAAGAACGCATAGAGGTTTTGTTGAACCAAGGCGCTGCAATGCTTTTTGTTTACGTTTTTCTAAATCGAGTTGTTTTGTTTGATTCGTCATGATTAAAAGCTCCTATAGTTAAACCACAATTCGATAAACTTGCTCGAAAGTTTCCCCGCCTGCATGTTCAAGGCGATATAAAATATTTGGCCGTGTCTCCAACGAATAAGCTTTACCTTTGATATCTCTCACCACTACATCCATGAAAGAATCTAAATGGCTCGGATTGTTGGTTTTCAAAAACTGACCTACTGCATCAATGTACCGTCCAACTAGAGAAGCGCTCTCATACCCCTTGACCTGTATGTATTTCGCTTTGCCTTGTGAATAAATCATCACTTCTCTTATACGATCATCTTGCTTGAGCCTCCACCTCCCGTTGTGTTTTTCGATGACTGAATTTTTCGCCAGATAATGGCTAAGCCGTTCCCGAGATACGCCAGTTGATTTGGCGGATTTTGTTAGTGACTTCCCCAAACGCAGCTCTTTCAACCCCAACTCCAGCCGTTTGTCATACTGAACATTTTGCAAGCTCTGGCTTATGTGAGTTTCTGCTGGTCGTGGATGGCCCCGTGCTTGACTGCGGCTCAAGCCCTTGCTCAATCCCTTAGCAATACGACGCTCATATTCAGCTTTATAATCGCGTGGTTTACTCATGATTTACCTCCTTATTGCTCTGTTAAAAAATCACATATGAAATATAAAATTTCACCTGAGCAATGATAATTAAGTCGCTAAAATGGATTTTTTGATTTGAATGTATGCTGTAAAATAGCCTAATGATTACGCCTACTTATATAGCTCAAGATATGGTGAGAAGTGGTTATGCGTCTGATGAGGATCGTTGCAAACGCCTACTCACTGATTGGCGGCAGAAAGGATTATTGCCAGAATTAAAAGAGAAAGGCAGGCAACATCACGGGAAAATACACTATTGGGATGATCCAGAAATTGCAAATCAGGCTATAACTGTATATAAGCTTTTCAAAATCTATCATCGTTCGGAATGGGTAATTTTATCGACGTGGTTTGCGGGATATTACGTATCGCCGAATAAGGTGCGTGAGATTTGGGCGAAGAACCTTCAAGTTTTAATTAATGATTTCAAGAAACAAATCAGGCGAAATGAAGAGATGGGAGACGTGCTGAGCAGGTTGGACCGACAGATTCAACGAAAACATAAGAAAAGCCCATTTATACGTCATGAATACTTCATGAGCCTTTTATCAAATATTTTTTTCAATCATGAGTACCGTTTCGAAGATTTTGATGATGAAACCGAAATTAAGGCATTGTTGACACTATTTTCCATAACAATAAATAATAATAAAGATTTAATCGAAGCTCGCATCGGAATCAAGACTATCACTCAATTTTTGAACCAACATTGTTCACTTACTGCTCGCAATGAATTAATTAAAAGTTGTTCTGATCAAATTTTGCTTCAAGTTCATAGCGATTGGCGGAAAGCAAAGAATCTGCTCCTATGGATATATCAAATTTTTTCGTCTAATTCATCTGAATTATCTAACAATGAGCTCAAGTTCATGATCTTTGTTGGCAATTCTTTTATATTTATTGCTTTAATAATGAACAAAATAGGCTGTGGTTCTAAATTTATAAAAGCATTAAATGAATGTAGTGATTTCTTAATTTCTATTGATGTGATTGAAATGAGAGATATAATTCAAGATCCAAGCAGTATTTATGATGATGAAAGATTTATTAATTTTCAAAAAAAAATAGTGAGCCTTTGGGAAAATACGCCAATGGATGAAATAGAGAAGGGACAGTTTGAAAACCCTAGAATCTAATTTGATAAATCTTCAAGATCATCAAGATTCACTTCATCTCAGTATTGAAGAAGATGATCATCTCTGGGCTAAGCGTGCGGCTTACTGGGAAGATAAAGTCAATTCAAACCTATCAATACAATCAAATCTAAAACGACGCAGAAAAAAGCCTATCGTAATCATTCTTAGTGGTCATGGGGTAAGTTTGCATGTAGAAAGAGGAGCGTTGTTTGTACAAAATGGGTTCACTCATTATCCTCAAAAACGTGAGTCTTGGCATTTATTTCCTGGTCAGTCTAACTTGCCTGAGCGTATCGTGATGCTGGATGGCAATGGCTCATTGTCATTTGATGTGCTTGCATGGTTATCTACTCAACAAATTCCCCTCGTACAAATCAATTGGCAAGGAGAAGTTATTACTGTTTTAGGTGGTCATAGCTATGCAGCAGATGCAAGACTAGTTGCCGCACAGCAAGCAGCCATTGGCAGTTCTTTAGGATTAAAAATATCTATTGAATTGATCAAGAAAAAAATTCATGAATGTCAATTTACATTAAGTAACTTTCCTGAATCCTTACCGAGAAATAGAGCAATAGACAAACTGAGCAAGTCACTTAATGAATTAGCTCAACCAGTTCCATCGATTGAATTACTGCGTCTTATTGAAGGTCGAGCCGCAATTGCTTATTTTAGCTATTGGCAACACATACCCTTACACTGGAAAGGCATAGCTCGCAAGCCTATACCTGATGAATGGCGAAGTATGGGGGCTCGAGAGTCATTGATAAGTGGTTCAAATAGGAATGCTACACATCCAATCAATGCTATGTTGAATTATGTCTACGGAATGTTGGAAAGTCAGGTAAAAATTGCCGCAGTTACGGCTGGACTTGATCCTGCGATTGGGTTTTTGCATGCCAATCGACCTGGTAGGGTGGCGTTGGTTTATGATTTGATGGAGCCACTTCGGCCTCAAGCTGATTTGTTGCTGCTCAAATTTTTGATGAGTCGAAAGTTTTCACCTTCTGATTTTATAATAAATGAAAGTGGAGTTTGTCGATTGCACCCTCAGTTGGCACACAATATAGCTACTCTGATGATTAATCAATTGGATGTGCGAAAAATTGTAATGGGTATGGCTGTGCAGCTGAACTAGGAGCTTTCAACTCAGAAATAAGGTGGTAGAATTGTTAAATCAATTATTTACAGCTGATAATTTTAGGAAGATTTTTGATTACGAGAATCGTAAGGGTCATTATATAGAAGATTTGTTTTTTCCTGAAATTGAGCTAATTACTAAAGAATTGAAGAGCTGTGCTTATAATATTCGCACATTAAAAAAGAATAAATTAAATGTTTCTTTAGAGGACTACGAAAAAGAAAAATCGGCGTTATATAACAAAACTGAATTGCTGAAAAAGAGAAAATATGAACTTCTTACTAAAGAATTAGAGAAAATTAGTGACGAAATAACAACTGGTAAGTATAAATTTAAAATTAAGGAAGTTTCAACGAAAAGCACAAAGAAGGTATTTAATGTTGAAAAAGATGCATGCGGATTTTTTGCAATAAAACAGTTACAGTTTAATTTAAGTAAACTTTATAAGGTTCAGCAAAGTAATAGATACAACATTGTTAAACAATTAAGCAATGTTCTTAATGATCAATTTCCTAAAGTGATTTTTCGTACCGATATTAATAACTTTTATGAAAGTATACCAATCGACAAAGTACTTAAGAAAATATGTTCTGAACACCTTCTTACATCCTCATCAAAATCATTTATCAAACAGATCATAGCAGATTACAAAAAAATTTCGACCACTTCCTATGGTGTTCCTCGAGGTATAGGAATTAGTGCTTATCTGTCAGAGTTGTATATGCGTCGTTTTGATTATGAGATTCGACATCATTCAGAAATCATATTTTATGCCCGTTATGTAGATGACATAATTATTATTATTTCCCCAAAACCAAACTCAGATCCAGAAATAATAATTGATGCTCTTAAAAGCGATATAGCTAGCTTAGAGCTTACTATTAATTCGTTGAAGACTTCTACACTCAGCCTTTTACAACCAAAGAATTGTAGCTTTGAATACCTTGGCTATACTTTCTCTTTCGGAACGAGTGGTTTTAGTTTGTCGCTCAGTTCTAACCGTCTGCTTAAGTATAAAAAAAGAATAGATCTTACTTTTCAAAATTATCATTCAACATCTAAGCACAATGAGAAAAGATCACGTAAGCTTCTAATTAAAAGAATAAAGTTCCTAACTGGAAATACAAGACTTTTAAACAATAAGAAAAATGCCCTAGTTGGAATTTATTTTTCTAACAGTTTAATCACAGACTCATCATGTTTAACGGAAATCGATAAACATCTGATGAATGAAGTAAAAAAAATAACAGCTCCATCTCTAAACCGTCGATTGAACACTATGTCATTTAAGCTCGGGTTTGACGAAAGACGATTCCATAAGTTTAGCTCTGATGATCTGGCTCAAATAGTAAAGGTATGGAAGCATGTCGCGTAAAAAGGTAGAGCTGAAGTATAAAAAAGAACGTGTAATTTTGTCAGATGTCTTGCCTTATGAAATGCCAGTTACGTTTTCTAATAGTTATTTCTACAATTTTATACTTCAATATAATATTGAGTTTGTTAACGACAGTATCATTTGGGATGAGGATGATAACGCTTTGGATGAGATAGTCAAACTCTTGTTCGGCTTGGGTCCGAATTTGCAAGTTGTTCAGCTCTCAGTAAATAGATATGGCAAAGAAAAAAAAATAAAAAAAATAAATAATCTAAAGAGTAAATCACTTATATCAATACCGTTCGTTTATAAAATCAGCCACAAAGAATATTCATTTAGAGAATTAGCAGTATGCCACCCGAAGAATCAACTAATACTTATAGAATTCTATAATAGATTTAAGGAATTAATATTATATTATTGTAATACAAGTAATTTTTCAATAAGACGTCCTAAAAAAATTTCACGATACGTTTATCACAAAGATAAAACTCACTACGAGATGTTATCAGAAGATGGGATAGGTATTGAAGAGACTGAACAAGAGTATCAAAATTTGCGATCATTTTTTGTTTACAAAGATTACAGCAATATTTATAAATTCTTTGAGTCTTACCACTATCACAGGTGTGAAAAACAATTTAATGCTCTTACAAGACTTGATATCACGAAATGTTTTAATAGTATTTATACGCATACAATTTCTTGGGCTTTATTGAACAAGGACGGTGTTAAGAAGGAAATATGTCAGTCTAAGAAAACCTTTTCAGGTATATTTGATCGCCTGATGCAACAGCTCAATTATAACGAGACAAACGGCATAATCATTGGCCCTGAGTTTTCAAGAATTTTTGCAGAATTAATATTGCAGGCAGTTGATAGAGCCGTTCAAGTATGTCTTGAAAAGAGCTACGGGCTTATTCATAGGCAAGACTATCAAGTTTTTCGTTATGTAGATGATTATTTTATTTTTTATAATAGTGCTTCTGAGAAAGACAGTATAGTTGAACAAATACAAATTCAACTGAAGAAGTACAATTTGTATTTAAATGAACATAAAGCCGTTACTTATAATAAGCCTATAATCACGGAGATCACAATGGCTAAGCAAAGAATCGCAAAGCTATTGGAAGAGGCGTTAGAGTACAAACTTGAAGAAATGAAGTTTGATAGTACTGATGTTAATACTGAAGACAGAGACCAGACAATAATTAAAGGGGAAATAAATATAAACTCCAAAACTCTTATTATTCAGTTTAAAACTATATTAAAAGAGTGTGAAGTAGAATATAAGGACATCTTGAATTATGCTTTGGCCGTTGTAGAAAGAAAATCAGACAAAATATTAAGAAATCATCATTGTGTTACCAAGGAATATCGATTGGAAAAGCCGCTTATTAAAGCAATACGGAATATATTAGAATTCGTATTCTTTATATATTCCGTATCGCCACGGGTAAACACTACAATTAAGCTCGCAAGAATTTTAAGGATTTACATAGCTTATCTTAAAGGTAAAGAAGTCAATCACGATTTTCGGCATCTTGTTTTTAAAGATGTTTATGACAATATATGTTTTATTCTAGAGAAGAATAAAAATGGTGAGTATGCGCAAGTTGAAACGCTTTATTTGCTTATTACTCTTACCGAACTGGGAAAAGATTATTGGTTAGATAAAAATTCATTGGCTAATATATTTGGTCTTATAGAAAATGAAACTGGAGATTATTATTGTTCCTACGTGCTCAATTATTTTTCAATTTCGGTAATTTTATTTTACATGAAGGACAAGAAAAGATATTCCAAGATTAAAGATTTTATTGAATATCAGGTCATTGAAAAGTATAGAAATAATCAAGTGGATTTTCGTGAAGATTGCGAGTTAACCCTTCTGCTTATGGATTGTCTTACCTGTCCATTCGTATCGATAGAAACCAAGACTGTTCTACTTGAGCACTACAGCATTACCGATCCTACATTACAGCAACAAATTATAAATAAAGTCAAATTTTGGTTCACTAAGTGGAATAATTTTAATTTAGGCAAAGCACTAGACATGAAGCAAAGTTTGGAGGTATATTAAACTCGCATGCTCCGTCTAACAGTTAATGGTTGTATGCAACCCCACACACAAGCATGGTTCACAGTTTTGTATCAATCGAAATTGTGGAAAAGAGAGGGGCAGAGACGGGCCCCTTTCCCATACTACTTGTTCAATATCATTTAAAAATTTTAGGCTGAGTCTGAGTTCGTCTTTTTTAAAATTGCAGGCTAGCTACGTAAATATAGAATACCCTATCTATTCAGTATTCAGTTCTTATCTCCTGGTTATTCTTAATAATATTAACAACAAAATTCGAAATAATAATACTTAAATTATATATAAAATATAAAGTATGAGTTTTTAAAATGGAAATTTTCTTAATTTAACTTTATTAACTCACGACATCAAAACAAAGTGTTATTCATGTCAATTATTTAAAGAATAAAATCTGCAACCTTTTTATCTGATTTACTGTTTAATTTTGGGGAGAAAATTCTTAATCTTACAAATTTTTACAGCTAAACAATTTTTAACTTAATATTTATGTAAAGTTTATTTATAGTTCTTGCCTATCTATCGAATCGCTGAGTATTAATTTCGAGCTAAATCATTCAATATAATAAATTCACTCATTAACTTTGCTTACTATCCTCTTTCAATACGGTATATATTTTTCTCAGCTTATGTACAATCTCGTCAAAAGTAAAAATCCTAACATCTCTAAAATTATTTCTTAATAATTCAAAGGATTTAATTTCATCTTTTTTTTCAGGCATTGATCCAATAATTAAAACGCAATCTATGGCATATGACTCAATATCGTAAATACCAGAGTTGTCTTTGATCATACTTATTTCTTTTTGTAATTTATATTTTTGATCAAGAATTTGAATTACTGAACCTGTTAAATCATGAGATGGTGAATACACTCCTCCTCTGTATTCTTTCTTTACAAGAAGCTCTGTACTAGGCTTTTTAATCTCTATCAGAGCACAATTATTAGATAAATGATTTTTTACTAAAAAATCGGTAATTTTATCTCCGCAACCAGATAATTTTCTCCCACCAACTGATGCTTGGTCTTGAATTTTTATTACAGGGTAGCCAAAAACTAAAAAAAGTATAAATGGATTATTATCAAAAAATGCCTGCCATTCTGACTCCTTTTTTCGCTTACTCAGTAATCGCTCTGACTCGTTGACAAGCCAGCTGAGGTTTAAGAGTTCAATGTCATTTTTTAACTCAACAGCTTCGCTTCTATTATTTTTGTATATGACGCTTTTATTGTTTTTTAAAAGACTTATTATTGAGCTAGAATCACCTGGGGATAATATTGCTTTATCAAGTGACACGCTATCTATTAATTCCTTAACTTCGCCTTGTCTGTATTTTCTGCTTTTTTTTGAATATACAATAGGATTGTTTTTGTCTAGTAATGCGTTGTTTGAAAATATTACTTTCTCTTCCAAGCTCTTCTTTTGATATTTCCGAGAAATCCGATTTATACCTTTTCTGATTGCCTCATAGTCTTTAAAATGGAGATAATATATGTTGTCCTTAATTATACTTGCACTGTTCTTTGTGATTACAAAGTGCTTAATATTCGAAATTTCTTCAATCGAAGAAATAATTGTTCGATAATCTCTAAGCAATCCCAAACCATACTCGTAATTTTTTACAAATCCAGACGGCAATTCTTCAAGTAATTCAATTACCTCATCAACATTATCTGGAATATTAAACCCAAACCCTTCGAGACTAATACTTTCTATTGTTTCGTATTTCGCTTTCAAAAAATCCGAGCTCGTAGGTAAAGTATTTATGGGGAAGATCGTGACTAAATCTTTTTCCCCATTAATGAGTAGTAGTTTGTATTTTTTTGATGAGATTTCTTTTTTTTCATTATCTTTAAGATATGATTGATTTAACAGTTCTTGGCTCGGCGTATAATCTATATCAACATAATTAGAGGAAAGTTTTGTTAATATTAAGTCATCATTAGCTGTTTCATTTAGAACCCCTCGAAACATTCTAGCCATGTAATTTTGCTCCTTTACTATTCATTCAACCCTCATGAAATAAATTTGTTACACATAAATGCTCGCTGGTTAATAGAAATCTAAAAACATATTTTATCGTACTGAAGAACAAGGTACTAAACTGCCAGATCAAACTGGTAAATACTTCATTATTATCAGTAAGTATGAATTAAAGCCAGATATCAACAGATGAGTTATAAAAAAACTATTTGATATAGCCTAATTTATTTGTGGCTCATGAGCTAATTGCCGAAAAATCAACCGCTGGGAAGAGCAATTATATTTAGGAGAAAATCCGGAGGCTCAGATTGAATATGGAGCTTCGCCAGAACAGAAGGAACGAATACGAGACGCGACTTTGAATCTCTGCCGTCCTTTTGGTCCGGCAAAACTTGCTCGACAAGCGGGTTTATCTGTCGGGGATGTTTCCGATATTTTAGCGGGCAAACGTAGCCCTCGAGTTGAGATTTGGTTGAAACTGATGCGGGCTGCTCAAGATCTAAGTGCTCAACAATATCAGGCTAATCAAAGAAATAAAGTGTTATTGGATACGGTTAGAGAGATGTGTAATCAGAAAAATATAAGGAAAATTGCCAGAGAGTCTGGCATTGATCCTGCGAATTTGTCTCATGTTCTGAATGGAAAACGTGAACTCACAGCATTCATGCAGGCAAAGCTTGAACCATTATGGGTAAGTACAAATCATTCAAGCACGCTATAGCCCAATCTCTGCCATTATTTTGTTTCACCAAAGGCTGCTTTAATTAAGCGGCCTTTTTAATTTTAAATTTAGGAGAAACATTTAATAATTTTAGTTGAATTTGGGGCTTGATGAAAAACGCTAGATTTTCCCTGAAGTGTGGTCAAAATTGTTCGTTTTACGGTTTATCTCTATACCCCGCTCTTGTTAGGCACTATTGCTTATCTCTGGCATAGCGGTTACATCCACAAAGAC